>JAGVVH010000336.1 GCA_019135895.1 Bacteroidota bacterium
CGCTCCTGTAATGCTTCAATTGCTACTTTCGCCTTGAAGGCTCCGGAATGTTTTTGTCTTTTAGATTTCATAATACACTGGTTTTATGTTGTCAAATATAACCTTAACCAGTGGCCTTAATTCAGGGGAGTATTATATTCAACCGTCCTAGAGAGAGAGCCCACCTGCTTGAGAAAGATGTTTATGACAAAGAAGCATCGAGGTGTCAAGGTTATTGGTCTGTTAATTACCGATGGAATAAAGTATCTTGAAGATTCTTAAACCAAACTCTTTCCGTGGACCCTTCTTCAGAAGTACATAACACACTTTAAGCGAAATATGATCACAATGGTTCATCATGGTAGGTGGGGGTACAAAAGCACCTTCAGGGTTGATGTTTTAGAAAACTTGTTCATAACTTTTTTAAGGTCTCTGATACTAATCCAAATGCAATTTGAACCAGGTATGAAATGATATATGCATTGGAAGAAATCACTGAATTTACAGCTTAATGTGTCTGCAAAAACAGATCGCACTAACCCATAAAATCAAGAATATCCTTTACTGTTTTGAATTCATTTATCTGTTCTCCGGTTAGCTTCTTATTGAACTCATCATCGCATAGCACAATAAGAGTAAGCTTTGTCATTGAATCATAGTTTTCAATATCAGCTAGAAAAGTACTCTCCTTCAGGCTATTATTATCTAGCTCCAGAGTATCCTCAATTAGTCTGAGTTTTTCTTCGTTTGTCATTCTGTCTTTAATTTAATATGTGAACGAATTTCCCAAAATTTTATCTCACTCATGAAGAAAGAAAGCCGCCATCTACCGGAATTGACGAACCGGTAATGAACTTTGATTTATCACTTAAAAGAAATACAATTAGATTGGCCACATCCAATGGTTCTCCAAGGCCCAGATACTGACGGGTTAAGGTAATATCTTCTGCGCCTCCCGTCATTTTCAAGAAATCAACATAAGCTCTTGTTTCTATCTGCGCAGGAACCACAGTGTTTAATCTTATTGATTTTGAGCCTAGTTCCTTTGCCAGACAACGGACTGCGCAATCCATCGCTGCTTTGGAAGCTGCATAGGCAGTCACGCTTACTCCACCCCGCTGTGAGGAGATAGATGAAACGCCCACAATGCTCAAGCCCTCATTAAAATTATTCCTCCTGATAATACATCTAGTAAGCTCAATAAATGATCCGAAATTCACCTTTAATACCTCACTAAGTATAGACGGAGTAATCATTGCAATTGGTCGCCGGCATCTTATACCAGCACAATGGACAAACCCATCAAAAGGGCCATGTTTATCAACTATTCCCTTGAATGCAGGCTCAATAGATTCAAGATTGCCAAGATCAATTATGTTAAAGGAATGCCCCGTTCCAAAAAGATTTGACACTGTATCGGCAAGACCATCTTTATCAATGTCAATTAAAATCAATCTGCACCCCAGTTTACTAAGCATTACTGCAGTTTCTCTGCCAATGCCTGCTGCAGCACCTGAAATCAATACCTGTTTCCCGGTAAAGTCATTCTTATCTGTCATGAGGGTATAAATATTTACAAATGTTATAATACGTATCCACCATCTAGCAATATGGATGTTCCTGTTATCTTTTTTGAAGAATCACTAAGCAGGAACACTATGCAATCAGCAATTTCCGAAGGCTCAATTATTCCCAACAACTGTCTCTTTAAATCATCTTCCTCGCCCAGCTTGATATTACTTTGTATATAGTCTTTATTCAGATCTGAAGAAACAGCCCCCTTCATTATGGAATTAACCCTTATTCTTCTTGGACTAAGTTCTGCAGCAATGCACCGAACAGTAGCATCCAGTGCTGACTTTGAAGCAGAATATGCAATTTTTGATTTTAACCCCTTTATGCTACTGACCGAAGAAATTGCCACCATGCTTCCTCCATCCGAAAAGCAATTTCTTTTTGCCAGACAACGTGCCATTTCCACAAACGAGTAGACATTTGCATTCATCATTTCATGCATAAAAGAGTATTTTGTCATTGATAAAGGTCTCACTCCTCCAATACCAGCACAATATACAAACCCGTTAAATAATCCGAATTTTTCATTAATCAGATGGAAGTTAGACTCTGTTTCAGAATTATCATATATATCGAAGGAGATATAGCACTTTGACTCTTTAAAGGCTGAAATTGATTGCAAGGGTGAACCGTTCGGATCGCCTATTACAACCACATAAGCTCCCAATCCTGTCAGTTGTTCCACCAATTCCTGCCCCACGGCAGATCCTGTGTCTGCCACGAGAAATTTTCGATCCTTAAGTTCAGGAAAAGAGCACATAACAATCTAACCTTTTAACCTTTTGATCATCTTCATGATCCTTTCTACAGAATCGAAATTTTCTGGCCCCAGATCAGTTACTCCAATCCTGATGTTATATTCATCATTTAATTCGGATATTATAGATACAACATCAAAAGAATCGAGGAAGCCACCTTCAATCAGTTTTTTTTCATTAACAAAATCAACATCAGGTCTTATTGATTCCAAAATTTCTAATAACCTTTTCATATTCTTGATTCTTTAATCTAATTCTCTTTTAGCATTGACATTGAAAACTTATTATCGTATACGAAACCACTCCTTTGATAAATGTTTTTAGCCGTATTATCATATTTTACCCATAACGTATAACGAGTATCCGGACCTTTTGAATTCAACCTGAAATATGTCTGCATCAGTTTCATTGCGACACCTTTGCCCCTGAATCCTTCACTTACAACCAGTGATGTCCATACAACAATGTTGTTCTTAATTTCAAAAGTTATTGTACCACATAGTTTGCCTTCATAGTAAGCACAGAGAATATTTCTTTTTGCTGCAAGATTTCTTGCATCTTCAAGAGTCAGCACCTGCTGACCAGTATACTTATCAAAAGCGTTTTCAATTAAGCCTTTGGCAAAAACTATCTCTTCTTCAGTCTTAGCATAACTAACAATAACTTCTTCATTTTCCGGAAAAAAATTCATCTGGCTGTATTGAGCTACCATGTGTACTCTAAGTATATGTTGTTTAAAACCACATCTTTCCCAATATTCAATAATTTCATTAGGCTTATTGCTTTCACCTCTGTAAAGAATTTCCATAGTAATAGGATTATCAACATCAAATGACAATAACACATTTCTGTCATTGATATAATAATACAACTGATAGAAATCCGACTTTTGCAAGAGAAATCCTACGTTAGAACCATAAGCGACATAGCTCAGACGGTTCTCAGCTATATATTGTAAATAATCATTTAGTAAAATATAATTATTAGTAATTGTGCTACTGTTAAAATATTTACTCACTAATCCTTTTAAAGTTTCGATATTTTTTAGCTGTATCATAGCCTATGATTCTGTTTATCAGGATATTTCTCCTTTGTGATACTTGTCTTTCAGTAAGGTGCGATCAATCTTTCCGTTCATATTGTATGGCAGAGCAATCATCTGTATCATTATATTCGGAAACATATATTTGGGTAGTTTATTTTTGATTTCATTGAGAATATAATTCCTATTAGCATTTTCTCCCTGATAGATTAACACGATTTTTTTGCGCTCATGGTCATAAAAGCAAAATGAAGCATCAACTAATTCCAGAGAATTTATAATAATCTCGATTTCTCCCAATTCAACTCTTTGTCCCATATGTTTAACCTGATTATCCTTTCTCGTCAGGAATACTAACTGCCCCTCATTATCATATCTAGCCAAGTCACCAGTCCGATAGATGGTTTCTGGGAATGAGGCATTAAGAGGATTCTGGCAAAATGCCTCCCTAGTCTTATCAAAATTTCTGTAGTACCCTAACGCCAGGCAACATCCTCTTACGCAAATTTCACCCACTTCATCTCCCTTCACTAACTTGTTCTCTTCATTAATTAAGAATATCTCTGTGTTTTTGAATGGGATGCCAATTGGAAGTACATCCTCATCTTTAAATGGACGGTCAACAATAAAATATGTACAAACCGAGGTTATTTCTGTAGGTCCGTATAGATTAACAAACATCGTCTCAGGCAAAGCTGACCTCCAATAGTTAAGTACTTTATTATGCATTACCTCGCCTGAAAACATGACTTTCTGCAAGTAATTTGGCACATCTACTTCAAAAGCATTCAGATTAGCTACAAGTGCTATTGCTGCAGCTGACCAGAGAACTGTATTGACCTGATATTTATTCAGGAAATCAACTAACTGAGTTGGAGTCACAAAACAGGCCTTTGGAATTATGTACATAGTAGCCCCAGCCTTAAGTGTCGAATAAATGTCTTTTATTGATGCATCAAAGTAGAAAGGATTCTGATTGCCAAAGATGCTTTCTGTGGAAAACTCAAACACATCAGCAAGGGCTTCAGTCATGTCTATTACAGACCTGTGACAAGTTAAAACACCTTTGGGAATGCCAGTAGATCCTGAAGTAAAAGTTGCATATAACGGATCCATGTCAATCATCTTACGCCTTATTCGGGCAAGACTTTCCTCACTAACCGTAATGTGGATAGCATCCTCATACAGAATTGTTATGAGTTCTGGAGAGATGCTTTTTACGTAGTCAAGATCCGAAAGAAGAACTATTCCTGCAATTGGCTTGAGTGTTTCCAATATCAGATCGATTCTCTTTTTTGGCATCTGTTTATCAATCGGGACATAAAAATTCCCACTGTAGGCTATACCCATGAACATAACAAGGCTTTCGACATTCCTGTCAACAAAAACCACGATTGGTTCTCTCCTAGCTCCATGTGTTTCCCTTGTTATGAATGTTCCTATCCTTCTGGCGGTATCTACAAGTTCAGAATACGTAATGTTCTTCTGTTCTTCCGCGAATGCAATTCTAGATGGATACCTCCTCTCGGAATCTTCAAGATATTTGAGCACATTTATAATCATAATTGCTTTTTTTAAACTTCAAGTGGGGTGTTGATGATCCCTTCTTCGAATATGGAATCATCCTCAATTATTGGCATAATATTAGACGTATCAATAGTTGCTGATGAAACACCCCAGGATAATCCAACTCCGAAAGCACAAAATAATACTCTCAATGTTTTGCCTTCTGACTGGCCATATGAATTGCAAAGAGTTAATGCCGGCGATCCACCAGAGGTGTTCCCATAGGAAGACAGGCTAAGCGGTATTTTTTCAGGTGGAATTCTGAGCTTCTTAGCTATCTGCTTAAGAATATATAAATTAGCCTGATGAAAAGAAAAGCAATCATAGTCATCAACTGTGGTACCGGTTAAACTCAAGAAGTCTCTGATAGCTTTAGGCACATCTGAGATAGTAAATGTAAAGACTGATGTTCCATGCATGAATGAATTGTGCAATGTCCGCTCGTTGCCATCGGCACAGATCATTGGTTCTCGACTAGCATCAAGATTCCTGTAACCACCTCCAGGAACAATTAAATAACGGTATCCGTTCCCATCTGAGCGTACTAAGGATATTATTGGTTCACACTCATCAGATTTTTCCAATAAAACTGCGACTCCTGCATCCCCTGTAAGCATGACTGATGCCCTATCTTTGGGGTTAATGGTTTTTCCACCAGTATCACCAACAATCAGCAAAGCCTTCTTAATGTCAGAATTAGTCATTATGGAAGCTACTACTTGCAGCCCATATAAAAGAGATGTACATCCAAGGCCTATATCAAATGCGGCACATTCAACAGATAAACCAAGCCTTTTGTGGAGAATAAAGGCTGAAGCTGGTCTGCGGTAATCAGGACTATGAGTGCCAAAAATTACAGCACCGATATCATGCCTCTGAATGCTCTTGAAGTCAAGCAACGCATTGGCGGCAGTATATCCGAGATCAGAAGCTGTCTGATAGTGTGAGGTTCTTCGGGTCTGAGTAATCCCTGTCATCTGAATGAACTTATTTATATCTTCCTCACCAAACAAATCCTTGTAACTCTCCGTCCGAATAATATTGTTAGGAACTGCACTGGCAATTCCAGCTATTTTGACATTTCTGAACTGAAAGACAGGCATACTATAAAGTGTTAAAGGTTAATTCTTTTAGCCGGGTTACCCATGTACAAAAAACCATCTTTTGTTTTGGTAATCACTATGCTCCCTGCTCCAATCCGGGTGTTTTCTCCTATTTTAACTTGTTGAAGAATTATAGCCCCAATACCGAAAAAATTACTGTTTCCTATTGTAACTTCTCCGGAAACTCTTACCAATGGCATAAAAACATTGTATGAACCAACAGTAACATCGTGTGCTAATGCCGAAATACTATTGAACTGGTTAAAGTCGCCAATATGTACATCACATGAAAAAGTGCAACCTCTGGTAATTAGATTTCCCCTTCCGATGCTGAATGTCTTCTGGTCTGCAATAGTTGATTCAGGATGAATTAAATTCGGGAAATCAACTTTCGGATTATCAATTCTCCTTACTAAGTTTTTGATAATTAATGGATTTCCAATAGCAAACACGATGTTAACTGGACTCGCCCAGTGATTCAGATCATTTATATTTCCCAACACCTCCCCATAATGAGAAACTCGTGTTTTCCTTTTCATACCATCATCGAAAAAGCCAATGAGTTTCCAGACGTCATAATCTCTATTAATTCTGTTTATTATACATGCTACTTCTTTGCCAAACCCCCCGGCACCATATATTGCAATATCTCTCATTCTATTTATCAATTATTTCCCGTGAAAGCCTCCATCGTGACAGTACCAGATGAGTTTATGCCTTCTCTCCGAAGAACGTTCCTTATGCTTAAAAATATTACCTTCATGTCTGTTATAAACGAAACATTGTCTACATACCATACATCAAGTTCTAACTTTTCTTTCCAACTGATTGAATTCCTTCCGTGGCATTGAGCCCAGCCCGTAATACCGGGCCGCACTTCGTGACGCCGCGCCTGTTCTTTTGAATAAAGCGGAAGGTATTTCGGCAACAGAGGCCGTGGGCCGATCAAAGACATTTCACCTTTTAATATATTAAAAAGTTGGGGCAGTTCATCAATAGAAGTTGAGCGAATTATACACCCAAAATTTGTTATACGCTGTACATCAGGCAATAAATTACCGCTAGCATCACGTTCATCCGTCATGGTCCTGAATTTGATAATCTTGAATACTTTGGCGTCTTTCCCAGGCCGTTCCTGAACAAAGAAAGCTCCTGCTTCATTATTAATCCAATAAAGGCATATCGCAACTATTACCAATAAAGGGCTGAGACAGATTATTGCAATTGATGCTATTAACAAGTCTAAAACACGTTTAAGAAAACATTTATACATGAATCAAATAAAATGTGAAATTATGATTTTATAGGCTTTATCAACAGTATAATTCTCAAGTAAATATTGATAACCCCTTTCCCCCATAATGGCAAGTTCCTCTCGTTTTTCAATCATGTAATTCAATGTCTTGTTAAAGGCTTCTAAATTACCACTTTCCACCCAAAATCCATATCCATTTTCCTGTGCGATTTTACCAATATCAGTAGTTTTGTCTATCGCCATAAGCACTGGGATTCTCATTTCAAGGTATGATAACAATCTGGATGGATAATTAGGTATGGTAAAACGTCGATCAAGGAAAATAAGACCCACTTCTGATGCAGCAATCAGACTATCAGATACTTTTTTGATAACATTTGGGATAAGTGTTGCATTAGAAGGCTTGGCTAATCTGAACCACTTATCAAGTTTATAATATTCCGTACCACCACCCACGATAAAGAAGTATACATCTTTTCTGTTTCTGTTCGAAGCTAACACTTCCAAAAGAAAATCAATTCCTTGAGGTTTCCCCATATTGCCGGAATAAATAAAAATCAAGGCGTCCTTAGAAATACTGTATTTTGAAATAATATCTCCTTTACCCTGTAATTCGCTGATTTGTTGAATTTCAATACTGTTTGGACAAACTTCAACGGATTCTTTTGGAATAAACGGATTCTCTTTCAAAATAAAATCTACATTCGCTGGTGACATACACCCAATATTATCTGATAATGAATATAGCTCTCTTTCTTTTCTGCGAAAGTATCGATAAATGATACTCCTTCTACAAAACATTCCCAAATCCACAGCATTTTGAGGAAATATATCTTTCAATAATAAGTAGGTTCTTGTACTATATTTCCTTTTTAAATAACGAATCAGAGAATTGAAGGTGATTGGTGGGGTAGAATACAATAACAATTCAATATTTACAGCTGGTAAGTACTTTTTGATAGCTTTCCTGAACTGATATTCTATAATGATTGTCCCAATTCCCTTTTCCACAATATTAGTCTTAGTGATATTCAGGGTCTTAACAGCCAAAATGTGAATATTGCCAATTACTGATAAGCAAGTTGCTTTTTTAAATCTGCGTTCAAAAGGACACACTATATAGACATTATGACCTTCTCTGGCAAATTTTCGTAATAAATCAGGATATATTCCCCTGCTGGATATGTCACTAATAACTTGAGATAATGTTAAAAATAAAACATTCATTTCAAATATGAAAATGGTTTGCTATTATGATTGACCATGAACTACTTAATTATTAGTTTAGAGTATAGTTGAAGGTATTCATTGAACCTATCTTCCTTTTTGTAACATTGTTCGGCTCTTATTCGACAATTCTTTGAATAATACTCCTTCCCGTGTGATCTAATTTTCTTAATTGCATTGATAAGTTGCTCAATATTCCCAGGTTCAACAATCAAGCCAGTTTCTGGTGTTATTAGTTCAGGACTTGCTGTACAATTATATACTATTCCAGGAGTACCGCAGGCAAATCCTTCAACTGTTGTCATACCAAATGTTTCCTGATATGAAAGATTGAGTACAATGTCCGCTGCTGAATATAAACCTGCAAGTTCTTCTAGACTTTCAATTCTTCCAATTCCAATAATGTTTGCCGGTAGTAATTCTTTTTGTTTCTTAGTTAAACCTACAATAACAATGGAATAATCATCAGATAAACTACGACTTAGTTTAACAAAATCATCCAAACCCTTCCTGACACCCCAGGCAGTTGCCAGTCCCAATAGCATGAACTTCCCCGGAATCTTATACTTTCTTTTGACTTTCAAACCATCTCTCACTGGATGAAAGGCAGTAAGATCAATGCCATTGTTAATTACCTGCATAGGATACTTAGCCAGAAAGGATTCTCTGAGATTTCCTTCCAGCCACTTAGACACTGGTACAATTACCAGTTTTGTTAGTGATGTGAAAAGACTTTTTTTTAACTTAAAATTAGCCTGTGAGAGGTCAAGAATCACTGAAGATGGATAATTATGCTTTTTGGGACAGTGATGGCATTCAACTTTCCATTTGGTACAATTAATGTCAGAAAAATAGGTGCAATGACCTGTTATAGGCCAATTATCGTGTATCGTCCATACAACCGGCATGTTGGTTCTTGCCAAGTAGTCAATGAGTATCCTGTAGTTAAGATAGTATCCATGAAGATTGTGCAGGTGAATAATATCAGGTTTTATGACTGAAATTCTATCAATAAACTTCTTCGTAGCTTTAACAGAACCTAAACCATGCTTATCCAATAACCGGGATTTTATCCCGTGAAGTGCAATATCAAATTCGTTGCCTATTCTTATGGTTCGGGAAATGCTATTATTGCTTTTTCGGCCATAGGCAATACAACTGCTCCAACCATTTGATAATACGTGCTGACCCAATTGTTCGACAATTCGACCTGTTGAACCAGTATTCACGACAGTGTTAATCTGAAGTAGAGTCGACATTCTTACACTATAATTTCTTTTTGCTTAGCGAAATTAAATCTCCTAGTTCCGTGGATGTCATGAATTCAACCTCTGGCCATTTTTTTAGTATCCTAGATAATAAACGACCCAATTCTGTAAGCCCCTTATACGCATTTCCCGGATTAATAAAACCAACGTAATTTACTCTATGTGTACTTATTACAGCAGGTTTATGCCATCTGAAGGAATTTTCAATTTCCTTTAAACAAGAATCTGTCCAATTCATTATTATTGGATCGGATGGTTCAAACGCGCAATTCCTGGTAATTATGATTTGACCTGATTCGTTCTGTCTGCCAAGCCAATTGAACTCCCATTTAAATTTATTATTTCCCAAGGGATAGTGTCGTAACTTACACATAGTCAAGTACTTTATTCCCAGCCTAAACATTTCGCTGTCCAATATTTTGTGAGTCTCGCGGTTTGGCGCAATGAAATGGGTCGGGTTGTAGCCGCAGATGGACTTAAATAATTCAACCCCTGTTTCAATCACTTTTTGAAGGGCTGGTATTTCAGTAATACATTCCGGGTAAAGTGCACCCAAATACTCGGGGATTTGTTTGCCCTTATACATGGCAGCACCAAAAGAGCGGTGTTTAAATGCAATTAACAAACCTTCATTACCGTTTTGTAATGCTCCCAACCAACGAGAAACACTTAAATGTTCCCTCCCGTGAAAAGCAGGTACAAAAAGACGTTCATCTATGCCCTTTTTCCATAATTCATGTACTTTATCATGATTTGGATATCTCTTACAGGTTTCGGTAAAGCTTTCAAAGTAATACTCACGAAAATTGCTTTTTTCTATTTTTTCAAAATCCGGATTAGCCATGATACACATTGGTGTAAAAACAGCATGTCTACCTGTTGAATCTTTATGTTTATAGAGCAAATCATAAAGGTTTTCTAAATCGTCATTTGATTCCAGACAATCGTTTGCAGTAAAATTAGAACGGTCAACGTCTAGGCCTTTCGAAAGCATTTTTTCATAATCCTTTTTGCTCCTAGTTCTGATACTTCCCCAATCGTCAGATTCAATCACGACAATTTTTCTGGAAGTTCTCCACCCAATGATATTACCCAAACTCTTCCGCACGTTAGTCATTCTTCTTAAAAATAAAATCCAGGTATTGTTGGGCAATCTTGGCAAAAGCATATGTTTCCCTTACTTTATAGGCTTCAGTAGCAAGTCTCCGTCTCAATTCGGGATTTTCTATTAGCCGGTTTAGGGTAAAGGCTAGCTGTTCTACATTATTTGGTTGTACTAATAGGCCATTGATTCCCTCCTTAATTATATCACTGGGCCCAGCAATGCAATCACTGCTCACACATGCTACTGGTACTGACATAGCTTCTATCAAAGCATTAGGGAAACCCTCATAAAACGACGGTAATACAAAAATGTCAGATTCCCCCAAGACCTTGCTAAAATCCTTCTTAAATCCATAGAATTTCACTCTTTGTGAGATGCCCAAATTCAATGACTCTATTTCCAAGTTTGATAATTCAGGCCCATCTCCAATAACATGAAGGGTCCAATCATTACTTGAAATCCTGGCAAAAGCACGAATCAGCACAATGTGGCCTTTTTCATGTGATAGTCTCCCTATTGTGACTATCTGTTTCTTTTTAACCGAAGTATTTGCATCTATTACTGTGACGGGATTTGGAATTACTTTGATTCTTTTCGCTCCTGTTTTTTCCTTAATTAGCCTTGCAGCAATATCAGTTTGAACAATTACCCCATCAGCAATCCTGTAAAGAGCCTTTCGTGCATTTCCGACAATTGGATCCAGCTTTATACCAGGCCCCATGCGATCTAAGACATAAAGTGGTACTCCTAAGAACCTGGTTGATAAAATCACAAAAGGATTAAACCATTCTCCATAGCTAAGCAAAACATCTGGTTTAGTTTTCCTAATACTCCTGCGTAAATATGGCAAAATAAGTAAAGCATATATTAGTCTGTGATATTTATCTCGATCTGTTGTCGGCCAGAAGATCTCAATACTGTCATTAAGTTCGTATAGTTGCTCAGTCTTAAAAAGATTGATCAGTGAAACATGATGTCCACATCCAGCAAAATAATTCGCCATACTGGTAAGGGCTCTCTCCTGCCCGCCACCCCTGAGACCACCACCAACAAAACAAATTCTCTTATTCATATAATTTAACATGCTTTGACAATCAACACCATTTATCATACTTGCAGAGAGGCCAACAATACATCTTCTACCATAACAGGAACAGGTGCGTTTTCAATTATGAAATACCAATCGCCAATATTGGTTTGGTTGAATTTTTAAAATATATAAATAATAATCACTTCATCCACCTGAAATACCACATTTGAAACATTAATAACTTCCAGATCAAAGGTTTATAGTAAAACTTGTTCCCTTTGAATAGTTCAACTTGTTGAGAAACAAATTTTGCTTTAAAAAATCCCGATTCTTTTATTGATTTTTCACTTAGGTATTCATCCAAAAGAAAGGATAAATCGTTTGTAAGCCAATTATAAATCGGTAGAGAAAAACCCGCCTTTGGTCGATCAACTAGTTCTCTGGGTATATTGTCATGTACTATATCTTTAAGGATCCTTTTGCCTCCTAGTTCATTATATTTATATTCCAATGGCAACCGGGCAGCAAACTCAGCAAGTCGATGGTCAACGAAAGGCTCTCTGCCTTCAAGGGAGACTGACATAGAGGCTCTGTCAACCTTTGTTAAAATATCATTCTGAAGATACATTTCATAGTCTATTGCCATCATGATTTCTGGTATGTTATTAAATCCAGTAAAATCATTGTCATATTTAGTTGGGTATTTGTCATAATTGGCTGAAAATAGTTTTGTTTGATAAAACTGGGGGAGATTGCATGATAGCTTATACAAGTTTGCCGCTTGCTGCAACTTATTGGAATGCAAGGCTTTTGAAACACATTTTAGTTTTTGCTTAATCTCAGGTTTTTTAATAGGTGTAACATATGAAAGAGATGATAATATCGGACTCAAAATAAAATTCAGGTGAATTGGCAACTTATTTAATAAATGTAGAACTCTATCGAACTTTTGATAATGAGTATATCCACAAAAGAGCTCATCACCAGCATCGGAAGATAAAGCAACTTTTACAATATTTCTAGCAACTTTACTTACTAGGATTGTAGGTATTGCTGAACTATCAGCAAATGGCTCATCATAAAAATACGGTAAATCAGGAATAATTTGTTGAGCTTCACTCATTGTACAAATATATTCTATATGATCTGTACCCAAGTACTTGGCTACGTCTCTAGCAAAAGGAACTTCGTTTATGCCCTCTTCAAAACCGATTGTAAATGTTTTAAGCTTTTCAGTCCTATCTTTTTGCAGAACAGCCGTCACGGCAGAGCTATCATATCCTCCACTTAAAAAAATACCGACTGGCACATCTGCTACCATCCTGTAATTAAAGGATGACTTAAGTAAGTCTAGAAGTCGTTCCTTAGCTTCTTCATATTTGAAAGTGAACTTATTTGCACGGTAATGAGAATTAATATCCCAATATCTGTGATAAGACAACTCTTTGCGAATTAAATCCAAAATAAGAAACATGCCTGGTTCAACTTTCAAAGTATGTTTGAAGATTGAATATGGTGCCGGTATGTATCCGAAATCAAAGAATAAAGGTAAGACATTAGTGTCAATTTCTCTTATAAAAGCTGAATGCTCAATTAATGCTTTTAATTCTGAAGCGAACAAAAACAGATTGTTATGCCAATAATAATAAATTGGTTTTACCCCAGCTCTATCTCTAAAAAGAAATACTCTCTTAGTTGATTTATCATAAATTACTATTACAAACATCCCTATTAATCTGGCAACAAAATCCGTACTCCATTGTTCAAACGAATGGAGTATGACTTCTGTGTCAGTATTAGAAACAAATTTATGCCCTAATTCTTCAAGTTCGAGGCGGATCTCTTTATAATTGTATATTTCACCATTAAATACAATTGTAAAGGTCTTATACTTCATTGGTTGATCTCCGTCGGTACTAATATCAATGATTGACAGTCTCGAATGCCCCAAACCAATAGTAGCTTCTTCCTCATTATAGCATTCAACACCCTTACCATCAGGCCCTCTATGATCAAGGGTTTGAATCATATCCTGAATTGTACTTGCCGGTGTATGTTTTAAAAAGTCAATATATCCTGCGATACCACACATAAAACTCAATTACTATCTTTAATTAATACTCCGAGCTCATCGGAGCTCATAAACTCAACATCAGGCCATCTTGTTACAATACTGTGCAACAACCTGCTCAAAAGCAGCAGATTTCGATCACGGTTTTTTTGATCAATAGATCCTATGTAATTCAACCTATGTGAACCAATAATAAGAGGTTTACCAAGTCCAAAGGCTATATTACCCCTTCTAAGAATTTCTTCAATAAAATTAAAATCAGGTGCTTGTGAGGGTTCGAATGCAGCATTCCTTACAAGGTAGACTTGTCCAAGAGAATTCTTCTGGCCTGTAAAGTGGATAATCCTTTTGAATTTATGTTTATCCCCAATTCTCGGTTCGAGTTGGAAATAGTTGCCCTGCAATATTGTGACGCCACCTGACAATAATGTTTCATTCAAAGAACGACTCCAAGTATAACATGGGGCGATAAATGAACTTGATCTGAATCCAAAGATTTGCTCAAAAAGCGCTAACCCTTCAGAAATAGAATCCTTCTGGAAGGCTAATTCTACTTCAGATCTAAGATTAAATGCCTCCATGAATGAGTTTTCTGAAATCCTGACACTTTCACTAAGATCGTACATTCTGAAATCAAATGCAGTTCGCATATTACCAGAATTTTCCTGCAATGACTTCATCCATCTTTTAACATTTAAGTGCTCTCGGCCATGAAACTGCGGTTTATACAACCTTCTTTTAATTCCTTCTTTCATAAGATAGTACGAGTTCTCATGACAAGGGTAACGTTTCATTGTTTCAATAAACGGCTCCCAATAGTATTCCTTAAAATTGCTTTCCCTAATTTTATCAAAATCAGGATTACCAACGATTGTATTTGCTGTTATAATAGCAGGATTACCTGTTTTATCCTTAACATTGTGCAGCACTTCAAAAAGCAATCTCAGGTCGTCCTCGCTTTCAAGAGAATCATATCTGTTATAAGCTAGCTTATCAAGCCTGAATCCCTTTTTCACCAGAGTTTTATATACTTCAAGAGAAGGAGTACGTATACTTCCCCAATCATCACTTTCAATAACAACAATTTTTCGGTGAGTGCGCCAACCAGGTAGATTAATTAAACACCACTTCAGAAAATCAAAATGCTTGCGGAACATTAACAGAATTCAATTTTAAAATTTCCCATAATTTCATTAGGCCTTAATGAAAGGGAATATGCACTTCGTGATTTCTATACCTGTATTGATTTTATTGCACTAAAAACTGCTTCTACTATCTCTGATCATTTCTTGTATAGAAATCTGCATCCCCTCAACAGTTCGCTGTTTCCTTAAATATAATTAAGTCATAGCAACTATTATGTAAATGTCATTGATTGATCTGACAGAATTTCTCGAAATACATAAACAAAGTTTTAGCCTGGATATCTTTATTAAAAAATTGTTCGGCAATCTTACGACCATTTAATCCTACTATTAGGGCTCTGTCAGGATTCCTAAGTGCACGTCTCATTGCCTCGGCAAAGGATATTGCCGAACCAGGCTCGGCAAAATAAACAGATTCACCATCATTTAGATAATCAGGTATTTCGCCCACCCGGGTGGCACAAACCGGATGCCCTGTTGCAAGGTATTCACCAAGTTTTGTTGGGAAACCTCCCTGAGCTTGTTTTGAATCAGGCCGAGGTAATACAAGTAGGTTGGCATTCATAATAATTGGAGGTATCTCATCTCGCAGTAACTCTCCTTTCCAAAAAACACGATTATCCAAATGCATTTTATCTATCAACCTCAGATGGGAAGGTGTATCATAGTTCCAACCTCCAACCAAATATAATTTGTATTGTGGAAATTCATGTGCCAACTGTGCAAATGCATGAATTAAGATATTTACTCCATCTTTTGCATTATCCATCACTCCAATAAAAGCGATATAAGGCTTTTCAAAGCCAGAGCAAACGTAATCTACTTTCCTAAACCGTTCCAGATCTACCGTCATTGGTAAATGAATAAACTTGGGACCTGGTTGAGGAAATTGCATGTAATGTTCCATTAATGTTCTTGTCATTAATGCTATTCCATCGTAAGCAAAATAAGCTATCTTTTCAAAATATTTCGCTCGTTTTTCTCCTTCCAGCCTATGTACTAGTCTTCCTTTGTTGGACTTATGAATATCCAAGTATTCATTCATCTCCAGGAAAGTCTTTATATTCGGATTCTTCTTCTTCAGATTAACGACTAGCTTAAAAAGACTAAAGTCACAATCTGTCCAAACAATAATATTACTCCTTTTTGCAAGAGCTCTTTTGGCTCTACTCATTATTACAGGATATATTATCGGGAGAAGAAAATACTTATAAAGTCTCTTATTCCAGAGTTTATCATGAATAAGAGTGCATTGGTAATGATATCGAATTTTACCTATTCTACCTTTACTCCCAAGCGTTGCAGCTTCAAGCCGAGAAAGATATCCATTTGTAATATTAAGGCAAATTTCAACTCCCAGTTCAGATAATCCTTCTAGTAGAGTCCTCACTCTATTACCTGATGCAGAACTTTCAGAAAATGGATTAAATCTTGCTATGTATATTACTTCCATGAGCAATATTACCATATATTGTCAAGAGTTCCGTAACAATCTTCTCTTTGTTGTGACGATACAATGCTTTTATCCTTGCATTATTACCATATTTACCTGCTTTTGATTTGTCATAAAGGAGCTCCAAAATAGCTCCGGCCATCGACCATGGATCACCATCCTGAATGACAATTCCTTCTTCCTTATCTCTAAGCAATGATGGCGTGCCTCCTGCATGTGTTGTAATGCAAGGCATTCCAAGAAGCATTGCTTCACACAGACTATTTGGACTGTTTTCTATGTGTGAGGGCATAACATACAGATCAGACTCAAGCATCTTGGCAATTAAATCGTGTTCAACAAGATTACCTAATAAAACTAACCCAGATGTGGGATAATTTTCCTTCAATTTTCTTCTGACAACTTTATCTAATAAACTGTGTCTCGAAATACCAGCAACACGCCATTCAAGCTTAATTCCGATTTGTTGAAGTGCACTCAATGTCTGACAAATTGTTTCGAACCCTTTGTAATATGATTCACCTATCGTGGAATGTATAATAAGTATAGCATTGCCTGGCGCTGTCCATTTTGTAGTATAAAACAAATCACGAATTATTTCATCATTATGATAATAAACGCTTTCAGGCGCAAGAATTCTAGTTATTCGTCTATCCCAATCAGTTCTACCTATAATATTTTTACAATTCTTAATATTATTTATTTCCCGCCCAGAACAATATTTCAACTTTCTAAATTGTTGATTGAATGACTTATTTAATAACCAGGTAATTGGTGAAAGCAGATTTATCCCTTTATTTGACCCATATTTTCTTTCGATTCCGCTATAATATTTGTGACTATATACAGTACAATTGCCTTGAATACTTATTACTATCGGAATTTCAGTCTTATTTATCAAACAACTGAATGGATTCTCAGTTCCGTGAATATGAATGACATCGGGTTTAACTCTACCTATTATTTCCAAGTAAAGTTCTAAGTCCTCGTCGTCAATTAAATCACCAAAAAAGATATCTTTAATGACATTAATCCTCCAGTGTTTTTTACAAATGGGATAATAGGAAACCTCTTCATGTACAAATGGTTTAGCAAATCGTGCATAATAAAACGCCACGGATAAGCTAACCTTGTTCTTAATTACCCTTTCGAGCGCCTTTAACCAGTTTCCTCTAGTGTCGCCTGCTTTTAAAACTTCATCCGCACCAACGGGTGTATTGGTAAACCACAGAACCTTCATAAGTTATTTAAATAAGTTATATGAGAATAACAAATTTTTTCAATTATTTAAATCGTGAGTTCAGTGCCTGATAAACTTCATTATCACTATGGTTTCTTAGAGATGCAGTAAAACAGGCTGTCACCGAAATCCAAACAAAAATATAATCAGTTGTAAATGAAGGTAAATTATAAGATACCATCATTACAAAATAAACAAAAATATAAGAGGCAAGGGCTTTGAGCAAGTCATTATTGCTTTTGAAAAATCCCAGATAGATTGCTCTCAGGATAATTATAATGAATGGAGTGACATAAAGAAAGCCTCCCTTAAGAAGCATCGTAAGAAACCCATTTTCTATCAAATAGGATTGTTCGTTTGAATAAGACGATCTCAAAACTGCGCCATTAATGCCACGTCCAAATATCAAGTCTTTATTTGATCCAAAATCTAAGAAGAAAGATTCAATTACTGTTCCTCTTGACTCCTCAAAGGCAGTTTTGGTAAAGCCTCTTTGATAGACGTAACTTGAAGTGAATAAATAACCAAAGGAAATAATTAGCAATATTAAAAGTAATCCTGAAAGGTAAACCTTAATACGATCCTGTATTCTTAAAAAGGAGGTTCTCAGCAATATTATAATCATAAAAACAAAAAGAAGTAAATCATTTACAAGTGATCCCCGCCTTCCATAAAAGGACCACAAAAAAACCCAAATTAAATAATAACCTATAATAACAATCGAAGTGTATCTTTTACTTGAAATATGAGCAGTTAATAACAAAAAGGCACTGCTAACACTAAATATTTTAATCGCAACCAGTTGTTCGTACCACAAATCTCGTGATAAACTTGTAAAAATTATTAATAACTGGACCAAAATTGCAGGAATTGTAAAGATAAAAGAGTAATAGAAAAGATTGCCAAAAAAATCTAGGTCGAATTTAATAAATAACAATAAGATTGGCAATAAGTAGGGTATGAAATAAAACGGATCTGCCAATGTCAACTTAAATAATAGCACATTTCTAAGACCAAATACACCAAAGATTAATAATATGATTGACCATAACACAAAAAAAATAATTAAGGGATAAAACAAATCCCCCGGAGCAGGTTTAAATGGATTCTTGATCATGTAATAGATTATTATCCCTATTACCAGCACTGATAAAATGTACTTAAATATCTCAGGAATTCCGTATTTTCCTTCAACGACAATAATCCAATGAAAGAGGTTTAATATCAAGAATGAGATTATAAGTAAACGATAATGCTTTTTCATCCAATACTCCTGCTTTTATTAACAAGCATCTTGACTCTGTTCAGTGAAAACCAAGCAACATCCATAAACCACAAAATTATAATTCCTAGATATTTTTATCATATAACTACTCTCATCATGACTCTTAAATCTTTTGCCAAGCGATAAATATTCCTCTAGGAAACAATTTTCAATGTTTTCCGTTAAATTGTGTTGGTTAGTCAATTATTTTTGTATGTTCGTCAATTATTACAATATGCTAGTCAAATATATGAATTCTAAGAAGAGAGTATTAATTCTACTTTTATTATTCATTAATTCAATGGTTTCTGCTAAAACATTTTACGTATCACCAACTGGCAGCGATGCTAATCCTGGTACTTTAGCACAACCATGGAAAACTTGGCACTATGCATTTAACCACACGCCATCAGGTGATACTTGTTATTTCCGTGGAGGTACTTATAAACCGTATTCAACAAAAATTGGGGCTTCGTTATATTCTCCAAACAACAATGGCACACGTAATAACCCTACATGTTTCTTTAATTACCCTGGAGAAATCCCTGAATTGGATTGCCAAAATGTTTATAATATGAATAATCAAATTGGCATTGGTATCGCTGATGCTGAAAATTTTCATTTTAAAGGTTTAACAGTAAAAAACGTAAGGCAAATACAAACGCAGCTTTGGGCTTATGGATGGCTTATTTGGAACTATGGAAATACCCAAGGAAGTGCACCAAATAATATAATTTTTGAAAATTGTAATGCTTACAACATTGGCGGTAATGCCTTCGCTTCATTTGGATCAGATTCTTTATATTTTATTAATTGTGACTCCTATATTGTTGCCGATTCTTTATCCACAGCGGATCCAGGTGGGCAAGGCTCTGGTTTTACCATTTATGATGGTAGTTATACAGATGCGCCAAATAAATCATATTTTTATTTTCATGGTTGCAGGGCATGGCAATGTTCCGATCAAGGTTTTCAAATTGCCACATCTGGCCTAGTTGTTTTTGATAGTTGCTGGGCTATACATAATGGGGATATGCCATTTCATGGAAATAATGAACCTAAGGGTTCTGGATGGAAATTCTGGTATAACCAACCATCATGGATTGATATTAGAAAAACGCAAGTGATTATGCGAAATTGCATTGCTGCATTCAATGAATTATTTGGTATCAATTGGACAAGTGCGCCTGCAACTACTCCCAAACCCAGAGCACACATATACAATAACTTTGTATATAATAATGGATTGGATGTGGGGAAATCAACATCATTTGGCAATGGTTTCAATGATAGGCCAAGTACAGATACGACAGGCCAATGGGATAGATGGTATAAAAATAATCTATCGTACAACAATATGGGCACTCCATCATGGGGACCTGATGGAGATTTCATTACAGGAATCGGAAACGAATCAAATAACAAGTTTGATATCACCACTTCAACTATTTCAGACAATGACTTTTTAAGTCTTGATACTACGGGACTATGTGGACCAAGACAGCCTGATGGTTCACTGCCATTTACAACATTCGGGCACTTGGCGTCTACTTCTGAGTGTGTCGATGCTGGTACTGATGTCGGGTTAAAATATGTCGGATCTGCTCCTGATATTGGATGGCATGAGTCACCTACAGTATCAAATTCTCCTCCTCTTTCCCCTGTGTATGTCAATTCTGTAATTCAAGATGCAACACCCGCCAAGGTTGAAATGACCTATAATCTTTCACTTGCAAATATTGTCCCGCCAAATACCGCCTTTACTGTTAAAGTCAATAATGTCACAAGATCTGTAGGCACAGTGGCTGTATCAGGTAATAAAGTACTGCTTAATCCACTCCAGACCCCATCCGGAGGACAGGCTGCTTCTATGACAGCCCGGACCGTAACAAACAACGTTGCTGCTGTGATCCCTGTGTATGTCAGTTCTGTTATTCAAGATGCAACGCCCTCCAGAGTTGAATTGACTTATAATCCTTCACTTGCAAATATTGTCCCGTCAACTGCTGCATTTAACGTTAAAGTCAATAATGTAACAAGATCTGTAAGAACAGTGGCCATATCAGGTAATAAAGTAATGTTGACTCTTGCAAGTCCTGTCGTTTGTGGTGATGTTGTTTCTGTAGCGTATACCAAACCTGCTTCTAATCCACTCCAGACTACATCCGGAGGACAGGCTGCTTCTATGACTGCCAAGAGCGTAACAAACAACGTTGCTGCTGTGATCCCTGTGTATGTCAGTTCTGTTATTCAAGATGCAACGCCCGCCAGGGTTGAAATGACTTATAATCTTTCACTTGCAAATATTGTCCCGCCAAATACCGCCTTTACTGTTAAAGTCAATAATGTCACAAGATCTGTAGGCACAGTGGCTGTATCAGGTAATAAAGTACTGCTTCAGACCCCATCCGGAGGGCAGGCTGCTTCTATAACAGCCCGGAATGTAACAAATAATGTGGCTGCAGTTAACAACCAGCCTCCTGTTGTCAGTATCTCGTCTCCCACAAAAAGTACTGCTTATATAGCACCTGCTACAATAACGATTGATGCAAATGCCTTTGATCCTGATGGCTCTGTCATAAAGGTGGAATTCTATAATGGCAACATCAAATTGGGAGAAATTACTGCGTTTCCTTATTCCTTTACATGGAAAGAGGTACAGGCTGGCACATACTACATAACTGCAGCTGCAACTGATAATAAAGGTTTGAGAACTGTCTCTGCAGTTGTTTCTGTTGTTGTTGAAAAACCTGCAGCTGTTGTCAACCAGCTTCCTTCTGTCAGTATTAAAATTAAGAATAAAAAGAAGCCGAAGAAAAATGATAACATTGAAATAGTTGCTGAGGCGAGTGATCCGGATGGTACTATTAGCAAAGTTGAACTCAAGAGTGGAAATGTTACAATCGCTGAATTGACTGTAGCACCTTATGTTTTCACTCTTCAGAATGTGGATACTGGCATCTACCTTTTTACAGCAACAGCTACAGATAACCTGGGAGCTGTCAGCACTTCCGATGCGATAGAACTCAGAGTAGAAGATTTTTTCAACCCTGACCTTATAAGTCTCTATCCTAACCCAAACAATGGATTCTTCAAAATTGATATCCTTGAAGAGCTCCCCGAACAAGAATGCACATTTTCAATAACCAACCTGACCGGAACTACTGTGTATCAGGATAAAATCACACATGAGGAAGTCTCAAAAGAGATAAAACTACCTGATCTTCATCCCGGACCATATATCCTTATGTTAACCTATAGGAATAATATTCTCACAACTAAAAAATTCATCAAGGAATAGGCAAATGGTTATTGAATACTCAACTCAATGCAACGCGCGCCTTCCTTAAGAGGCGCTTTTTTGATCTGCCCTTATCAGCAGTATATCCATATTTTTCACCATATCCGTAACGCCCGCTTCCAGGCTTAATATCGTTTACCAATAATCCAACTCCCTTAGTACCGCTCGATTTTATCTCCATAAGAGTCCTTTCAAACATTTCCTTAAGTGTCTTCTCCGGTCTTACCACAAGAAGAATAGTATCTGCCATTGAAGCAAGATGATACGTATCCGATACTAATCCAATCGGAGAGGTGTCTACTATAATGTATTCAAATTTTTCCTTTAGATATTTGAATAATTCTTCAGTCTTCCCAAGTGCGGTCAATTCGGATGGATTAGGAGGTATGGGACCTGCAGAAATAACTGAAAGATTTTCGAATCTGGTAGATTGAATTATGTCCTGAATCTTGTCCTGCCCAATTAACAAAGTGGAGACTCCCTTGTCATTTGAGAGATCGAAATCCTTAAATATTTTCGGCTTCCTTAAATCAAAGCCAACCAGAACAGTCTTTTTATTAAGAAGACTGTATACAGATGCGAGATTAATCGCAGCAAAGGTCTTACCATCCGAGGGCATGGAGGATGTTACAAGGATAATAGGAGATTTTGCATCTTTCGTAAAAAATTGCATTCTTGATCTCAAAAGCCGGAATGATTCCGCAATGACTGAACCAGGATTGTCAAACACTACAGTATTAACCTTCTCTTCGCTATGAGGTATATTTCCGACAACAGGAATATCTGTCATCTCCCGTATATCCTCTTCCTTAAGCTTTTTATTGAAGAGGAATCTAAGGAAAATAACCGACAAGGGTAGAGCAAAACCTCCAAAAATAGCGAGTATCATCAGTTTCATCCTGTTTGGAGACACCATAGTACTGAAACGTGCATCAGCAGGATCAATGATCTCACTATCTGCTCTGTTGGAGGCTTTCTGCATCTCCTGCTCTGCCCTTGTTTCAAGGAGAAAAGTGTACAGTTCATCGTTTAGTCTGAACTTTCTTTCAATACCCAACAGTTGACGTTCGGTAACAGGAAGAGCTGAGGCCTGTGCATTGGCTCTGTTTATCTGTTCCTGATTTTCAGACCTGGCAAGACTATTCGCCCTTCTCAAACCGTTCAGGGTCTCACTCAGAGCACCTTTAGCGCTACGAACCTTCTGCTCAAGGTTTCTCTGTAAGGGGTTCCTTTCTCCTGCACCGGTCAGTGTCAACTGCCCCTGAAGTTCAGCAAGCTCTTCAACAATCCGGGTCAAACCGGGATCAGTTATGCCCATCGTGATTGGCACTATGGGAACCTCTCCCGTAGCATCCTTTGCAAGATAATCAGCCAGATAATCATAATAGTTGGCTTCGAGATTAAGTCTTGCCCTTTCGTTTTCCAAAAGAGTGACCTGACCAATAATGGATTGTCCCTGAACTGAAAGATCCATTACCCGATGAGAGGAACGAAACTGCTGCAGTCTGTTCTCGGTCATGGACAGGGAATCCGAAATACCCACAAGCTGATCTTCAATAAACTGA
>JAGVVH010000183.1 GCA_019135895.1 Bacteroidota bacterium
CGAAGTAAGTAAAGATTTTTTCTCCCGAACCTGAAGATAAACTAACAAATTAAAAAAAATAAAATTGTCTTAAAAATGAGAAAAAGTTGTCTAAAGAAAGGGGAGTACTAAAATTCAAGCCTTCAATTCTTAAGCGTATTATTAAACCCATATGTTATTAATTCTATTATATATGAAATAGAAGATAAAAATTGCAACTTTATTAATTATCTCTTTAATAGATATAGATTTTATAATTTTGAATATGATAAAGAAGGAAATAAAGCTTTTCTGGAGATTTTTTCTGATGACTCTGTTGATGTCTTAATAAAAAAGCTATATGAAAATATAAAAACCTCTCTTGAAGCCACTTTTCACGAATGGAAAAATGATATAGCACAATGGGATTGTTTGATTGAACAATTGAGGTATGTTTTTGGAGATAAATGGTCTTTCAAAATTTTATCAACTATTACTGCAGGCATAAGCAATAAAGAATCATTAAACGAAGAATTCCATTCACTATATGATTCTAATCTTTCATTATGCAAAAGAACAAAATATGCTCGAACTAGAAGTGGAGACTTAAAATATTGGCAACAACAATTTATTAATTCCGATGATTTATTATTTATTTGTTTGGTGTTTTTTACATGGGCTACACCAAAAGTTATTATCAAATTACAAAACCAAATACAAGACATTTTAACTCAATTATCTGAATCTGACATTATATTGATTTCTAGTGGTTTAAAAAAACAACAATGTGTAACGAGTTACGAAAATTACAAATCAGAGAAATTCAGTCACAATCATTACCATTGAAAATTAAATACCTAATCAGTTTTAGATTTCCAAGTGAAATGAGAGAAGAATTTCTATGCAATCAAAATGATGAAATTTTAGATATTTTTAGTAATGAGATTGTAAAAGCAAAATTTGAATCATTAATAAAGAAATATTTAGAAAATACAGCAAATTATAATTTATTAGATCAAATAAAAGAATATTACCAATTATCTTCTGATTATGATATTGATGATGAATATATTTACCACCGTCTTTTCCGATTTCACAATGATAATAAATCCCCTAATATTCAAATAAAAATAGCCAAATATATTATGGAAAATTCAAAATTGTATCCAAGAATTATAGCTTCAGTAGCAGAAAAATCATGTCAATTGTATGCAAATGAAAATGTGAATATTGTTGGTAAAATATCAAATAAAGACAAATGGTTTGATTAAATGGTTATTCCAAAGCAAACTGCCAATTCATTGACATTATTGTGATAAATATCAGAACGTTTGAAAAAAAACATCTGTTTTTTTATTACCCCTCTCCCTCTTGCTTTCCCTAAATTATTTGTTTTTCTTGCAGTAACATCTAAATGCGATGGATGAAAATCCATCCTGAACATTTCAGATAACAATATCTGAATGTAAAATTGCAGTGCTGACAAAACTAAAGCACAACTACCCCACTCTCTTTTACAAACAAGCTAAATGCTAAATTTTAAATGTTTAGTGTTGAATTTTCCCAAAGGGATGTCCTTCAATTCCTTAAAAAACAATTCTCTAAATCAACGGGCTAACTTGAGAAGCATGCCGGAATATTCAAAAAGATTTGACTGACTTCTCTTTCGGGAAAAAATAAACCGATAATCTTACTACCAGAGGAGAGCAGTTACACGACTATACTCCTTATTTTAGAAAAGCACCTCCTTTTTAACAAAATTGTACAAAAAGATAAAGATATTGTAATTGAAATAAAAAAAAGTTATTTTTGTGAGGTCAATATTTAAACGAGTAAAAATAAATTATTAAAAAGAAAAAGTTTTTTTTCAGAAACATTTTCTTTTGCATAGTCTACAAAAAGAAGATTAGTTTAATAATGAGAAAAAATTGATTAAAGAAGAGAGAATAATTAATATTAAAAAAATGGGTAAAAATAATCATTTAGAAACATTGACAATCTGTCAGTTTCTCTGCATTATTATTTTTTGTTTCATTGCAAATTCATGTGTGACAAAACAAATTGCCTATAAAGAAATAAAGGCAATAGATACGGCAGTTTTGGATTATCAAATAACCAAAATCAGAACCCTCTATAATCCGGAATATAACACGCAAGTAAATACTTATTTTAGGAAATACGATACTGCATTTGCTTTTTGTTTTTGTATTGATTCAATTACTGCGACAACTATTTTGCCTATAAGAGCTCGAATAAGCAATTATATAATCGAAAATAAAGATTCTTTCATTATACAATACTCATACGAAAGTCGAAATAATAACAGGTTCTATAGGATTCATACCGATAAAACAATTGATACGCTTTCTTTATATCTGGGAAAACGTGACAATGAAGATCTTGTATTAGGAAGTATGTCATTTGGAATTCCGTTTAAAATGAATAAAGATAGTGTTCGTTTGTATTATACGGATGTATTCTTAATCAGTACTTCATCACAGAACAAGGTCTCTAGGATCAGAAAATTCTCACATGGATTTGCTTCCGAATTCGAGATAGGTAAACACGAGATTACATTTGATGGAAAAACGATAGGTGCTTTTCCAAAAATCCATTTTTCTGATAGTACATATAATCATTATTGGCCGTGGATTGCCCTCAATAAAAACTTGGATTTCGTTACCTGCTACTTCTTTATCGACAGCCTTTTTGTAACTCATCCGGATAGTTCTCAGGAACATTTTCCTTTGTTAAGCCGATATAAAACGGGGCCTTCAAAAACCATGGATGCAAGCAAAATTTTTGACTATGAATATTTATCAAGAGATGCCGCTGCACGACTTTCTTATATGTATCTCAGGTACGATTCTTATCGTGATTTATATTATGTTGTTGCTGCAAAACCAATGCCTTTTGAAAATGAAGACGGTACGCGCAACAGTGCGGCTGATAAGCCTTGGTCTTTGATAGTCTTGGATTCTACTTTTTCTCAAATTGCAGAAATAGATATGCCTGAGCAACTTAGTAAACATGAAATCATGATCACCAAAGAGGGAATTGCCGTCATGGACGAGAAGCTGATCGTTCAAAATCCCTACAAAAGTGTATTTGTTATATTTAAGCTGAAATGAAAAAATTAATATTCTTATTAATTTCAGTATTATTCTCGGTTTCCTGTTCTTGCCAGAACCAAGATCAGAAAGCCGAATATGAAAAAGTAAGTCGTTTTTTTAATAATTATATGAAGGAAACTTTTCCCGATTTTACTATTGTTGACGGCGAATATCTTTTTATTTTACGCAGCGGATGCTTGAACTGTGTTAAAAATGCAACGACTGTTTTATTATCTCATCCGGAATATATCAAAGATCATTATCAGGCAATTTTAATATCCGAATATTCAATGAACTCTTTTTCCGATAAAATATTCACTTTAAACAAGAATATTTTGTGCGATAAAAGCAACAAATTGGATAGAATGTCTTTCGGTATTTATGGAATTGCCGTATTAAAGGTTAAAGACAAAAAGATTGTAGCTTCAAAAAGTATAACACCGCAAGATTTTGAGAAAGGGGTAGATCTATTTTTCACCCCTTTGTAAAGCTATTTGAACATTCCAGAATTTTTCATTTCCTACCAAAACTAAAACACAACTACCGTACTCTCTTAAAAGATAGTGAAAAAAAAATCATTCATGAGTCAATATATCAGCTAAAAGTAGGTTTATGGGTGATTTTGTTTTGCTTATGAGAAAAATATTTTATTGATTATAAATACTTTAGATTAATTTCATAAATTTTTTTACCAAAAGTTATACATTCTAAAAAATGTTATTGTATATTTGCAACTCATAAAATAATAACCATCTAACATTTGGAGGAGCGCTATCGAATAAAAATTTACCTTTTTTAGAATAATAATCCAAAAGAAGGGAGCCAACATGAATGCGATAGCACTTAGTGACAATGAGCTTATTGCTCGATACGTAGATGGTGATGAATCTGCTTTAAAATCCTTAATTGTACGCCATCAAAAAAAGGTTTTTTCTTACATTATGCTTTCTGTAAAAAATCGAGAACTGGCAGAAGATATTTTTCAGGATACCTTTATCAAAGTTATTAATACTTTAAAAACTAATAACTATAAGGAAGAAGGAAAGTTTCTTCAATGGGTTATGCGAATAGCCAATAATCTTAAAATTGATTATTATCGCAAAAATCAACGTATGCCTGTTTACGAAACTGCCGGAGAGTTCGATATTTTTGACATTATTTACGGCTCTGACCCCTCTGCCGAGGAAAAAATCATTACTGAACAAATCTATGCAGAAGTGCAACAACTTATCAAACTACTTCCGGATGAACAAAGAGAAGTACTGGAAATGAGAATTTATCAGGATATCAGTTTTAAGGATATTTCCACCATTACCGGTGTGAGCATTAATACTGCTTTGGGAAGAATGAGATATGCCCTTATTAACCTTAGAAAAATAATCAAGGAAAAAAATCTAGTTTTATCTTAATAATCTTTTTCAATTGCTGATTATGAAGCCCTTTATAAGGGCTTTTTTTTATTTCTTTTAATTATTATTTAGAAGTAGTATAGGCATTTTTTCTGCTTCTTTTTTTGTATTTTTGCAGCCTGATTTATCTAAATCATGAGCGAAGATTATATTATAATTAAAGGAGCTAAAGTCAACAATCTTAAGAATATTGATGTGGAAATTCCACGGAATAAACTGGTGGTTATAACCGGTCTTTCCGGCTCAGGAAAATCTTCTTTGGCTTTTGATACATTATACGCTGAAGGTCAAAGACGCTACGTGGAAAGCCTGAGCTCATACGCCAGACAATTTATGGGGAGAATTTCAAAACCCGAAGTTGACTTTATTAAAGGAATCCCCCCTGCCATCGCTATTGAACAAAGAGTAATCTCCCGAAATATTCGTTCAACTGTCGGAACTTCTACAGAAATTTATGAATATCTGAAATTGCTCTTCGCTCGTATTGGGCACACATTCTCTCCACTTTCCGGAAAGGAAGTTAAACGAGAAAATATTTCTGATGTCATAGCCTATATTAAACAAATCCCTCTTGACTCAAAAATCTATGTTCTTGCCCCAATTCAAATTGTTTCAGGACGTACTATTCTGGAACAACTTGAGATCCTCCAAAAGCAAGGTTTTAGCCGCGTCATTTTAAATAAGGAACTATACGAAATTGAAGAGCTTTTAAATAAGAAAAAAAACATTAAAAGCACGACTGTCTACACACTTATCGACCGCTTTAAGTCGGATCATATTCAGGAAAATATTACCAGACTTTCAGATTCTTTGCAAATTGCTTTTAATGAGGGAAAAGGAGAATGTGTCATTCAAGTAGAAAATGACACGATTACGCAAAAACATTTCAGTAATCTCTTTGAAATGGACGGGATCTCATTTGAAGAGCCCTCAATAAATCTATTCAGTTTTAACAATCCATTTGGTGCCTGCAAAACTTGTGGCGGAGTTGGGGAAATATTGGGTATTGACCCTGATCTTGTAATCCCTGACAGGTCTTTGTCTGTGTATGAAGGCGCTGTAGCCTGCTGGAAAGGTGAAAAATTAAACGAGTGGAAAAATTACTTTATTAAAAATGCTATTAAAAAGAATTTCCCTGTTCACAGAGCTATTGAAGATTTGACAACTCAAGAGTATGAACTTCTCTGGAATGGAGATGAATCCGCCGGAATATATGGAGTCAATCAGTTCTTCTCTTTTGTCCAAGAAAATATCTACAAAATTCAATATAGGGTTTTGCAATCCCGTTATCGTGGCAACACAAAATGCCCTGATTGTAACGGCACCCATCTTCGTAAAGATGCCAATTATGTTAAAGTAAATGGAAAATCTATTTCTGATTTAGTGCTCGAACCTGTTGAAGAGCTTTATAAATTCTTTTCTGATTTTAAGTATATTAATCATACTGAAAAAGTTATCTCGCAACATATCATTCATGAACTCTCCAACAGACTGAAGTTTTTAAATGATGTTGGTCTAGGGTATCTTACGTTGAACCGACTTAGCCGTTCTCTTTCAGGTGGAGAATCTCAACGTATTAATCTTGCAACATCTCTTGGGAGCAGCCTGGTAGGATCCCTCTATATTCTTGATGAACCCAGTATCGGGCTCCACTGTAAAGACACAAATAATCTAATTCTTGTACTGAAAAGATTGCGTGATATTGGAAATACCGTCGTGGTGGTTGAACATGATGAGGAGATTATCCGTAGTGCAGATTATATTATTGATATTGGTCCAAAGGCCGGAAAATTAGGCGGAAATGTTGTCTTTAAAGGTATATTTAATGATCTTTTAAAACAACCCGATAATCTGACTGCTGCCTATTTGCGTGGAATGGAAAATATTAAAACCCCTGAGCCTCTTTCTATTAAAATTCCTGATCAAAGAAGAAAATGGAAAAATTTTATTGAGATTATTGGAGCTAAAGAAAACAATCTCAAAAATATCGATGTTAAAATACCCCTTGAGGTTTTTGTAGTGGTTACCGGTGTGAGCGGTTCCGGAAAAAGTTCTCTGATTAGGAATATTCTTTATCCTGCACTTAGAAAAAAGCTAAATGAATCAGGCGATAAAGCAGGTAGATATTCAAAAATTGATGCTGATTACAACAAAATTGATGATGTTGTTATGGTTGACCAAAATCCTATTGGTCGCTCCTCAAGATCCAATCCGGCAACATACATAAAAGCCTATGATGATATTAGGGAACTTTTTGCATCTCAACCTTTAGCTAAACAACGAAACTATAAGTCAGGTTTCTTTTCAATAAATATACAGGGAGGACGTTGTGAGGAATGTGCCGGTGAGGGGGTTATCCATATAGGCATGCAGTTTATGGCCGATGTTGATTTGGTCTGCACTGAATGCAACGGAACCCGCTTCAAGGAAGAGGTGCTGGATGTTAAAGTAAATGGCAAATCTATCAGCGACATACTAAATTTAACCATCTCTCAGGCAATAGATTTCTTTCAAGATCTTCCCAAAAACAAATTGATTGAGAATATTGTAACTAAGTTAACCCCTCTGCAAGAAGTAGGTTTGGGATATCTCAAACTGGGACAATCTTCCTCAACTCTTTCTAATGGAGAAGCCCAACGTGTGAAATTAGCTTTCTATTTATCACAAGAAAATATCCATAAAAAGTCTCTCTTTATTTTTGATGAACCCACTACCGGCTTGCATTTTCACGACATTAATAAATTATTCCAGTCATTAAATAAATTGATAGAAATCGGAAATTCTGTCCTGGTTATTGAACACAATCCCGAAATAATAAAATGCGCTGATTGGATTATTGACCTGGGTCCTGATGGAGGTGAACTTGGTGGAAATATTGTCTTTGAAGGGACTCCCGAAAATATCGTTAAATGCAAAAACTCCTATACCGGAAAATTCTTGTTTGGTAAAATTTAATTTCCCATCACTGCTCCACTAAACAATTTTTTTGCTCCTTTTATTATTTTTCCGCTTTGCTATATTATTTTTTTCAATAAAAACAGATAATAAAATATTAATTGTCTTTAATGCAACGAATTGAGTAGCCTGACTTTTTCTTGTCATTTTTATAATGAACAATAGCATCCAAATAGGATAATGAAATTGCCTTAGCATGAGTCTCAGAATTTGATGTGGAACTCCACCAATATCCATATAACCCGATTTGAGAATAATAGTCTTTGATAAAATTCCCATTCGGAAATCTTAACGATCCCGGCAAAGCATTGAATGATAGATTATTGATGTCATTGTGGGCTATATTTTCATTGATTGAAGGATCGAGAGATCTCTCATTCCCAATATATTCGTCAAATTCTTCATTGTAATAATCATATTCATAACCATAGTCATATTCATCCAAATCATTTGGATTTTTTGTCCAATGAAGATTTCCTGATTCTTTTAACATATTACCGGAGACAAATCTTCCACCAAAATAGTTGCACAAGACATCCCATTCCTCATTTGTTGGGATATGCCATCCTTTCGGACAAATTTTCCCACTCTCAACAACATACCAATTGTATAACGCCCCATAAATATTTCCGTATTTTTCTTTTAAATTGTTGAAGTAACAAAATCCGGGTGAAGTTAAACTACTCCATTCATCATTCGAAAGGATAAGAGGCAAGGGCTGTCCATCATTAAATCTGGTAACCTTTAGATTTTCAGCCATCCATACCTGCTTCCCGATAATGATTGTATTATACTTATTGCTGTCAATGTCCGTTAAATATTGAGCATTGACTGATATTGTTGATAATAATGTCAGAAAAAAAATCAATAACAGTTCGGACCTCTTTTGTTTCAAATAATAAACTATAGTCATCATATTAATTGATATTAAAAATATTATAGTATCATTTCCAACTATCAGGAATGCATATTTTGTTCATTCAAGCCATAACATTCTTCTTTTTCAAAATTGCCTAATGGCTCAGTATGAATTACAATATCATATATATTATCTACGGCCGAATGAATTTTATCTTCCATAAGTAAAGTCAATTCATGGGCTTTCTCAACAGACATATTTCCGTCAACTTCAATATCCATTTCAATTGAGTAGAGTGCTCCAATTTTTTTAATTCTAACACGATGAGGATTTCCTGTGCCTTCAATAGTTTTTACTGTTTCAAATATCTTTTTGTATAGCTCCTTGTCGGCATCCCCTTCCATCATTTCGTTAATAGTGCCCCAATAAATGCGAATAGCCGAAATGACAATCCAAAGACCAATCATAATGGCAATAATTTTGTCAATAATCGGAAGATTAAAGAAAAATACACAGGCAAGTCCAATGAGTACTCCTGAAGATGTAATCACATCATTTAGCATGTTTTTGCCATTTGCAATTAGCATAGAACTTCCTGTTTTTTTACCAAAATGAAACTGACTCCATGAAAGTAATAATTTACTTACAATAGAAAAAATGGTAACATATACAGCGATCATTCCGGGCATTTCGAAATCACTGTGATTCATGATCTTTTCAATCGTAGATAAAACTAGTTGCCCCCCAATAAAAAGCATGATAAAGGCAAGAATGGAAGTGGCTATCGTTTCCGCCCTGTAATGTCCAAATGGATGTTCTTTATCAGGTGGTTTGGAAATAATTATAGAAGTAATTAAAGTGATTATTGAAATAAAAACGTCAGTCAGACTATCCAGTCCGTCCCCCAATACCGAAAGGCTTCCGGAAATTATTCCTGTGATAATTTTTGCGAATGCCAAGACGGCATTTCCTGCAATACTGATTATGGATGCTTTTTTAAGAATATTATTTCTGTTTTTTTCCATTTTTAAAAACAATTATTAGAAGTGTTGATTTGACTAAATTGAATATTTTTTTCTTTTGATATGGATGCTGACGTTGATTTATTATTAATAGACTTTATGATTAAAAAATGCAAGTATATAAAAAAAGCAATATCGAAAATTTCTATTTTTTAATAAGTTATTGACATGTTGGCGGTAAAAAAAAGCTCTTGTTTATTCAACAAGAGCTTTTCCTTCACAAGGAAAAATACTATTCCTTTTCAGGAGCTACTTCTTCAACATTACGTGTAGGAATAACCCTAACCACAACCTTAGTTGGTATTTCTACAATGGTAAGATTGTCAATATTAATATTTTCAACCTTAATTGAATCATTGATTTCAAGATTTGTAATATCAACATTAATCTGTTCAGGGATGTCTTTTAATTCACCTCTTACTTTGAGTTTTCTTACTTTTTTTTCTAATTTTCCGCCACGAAGAACACCGGGGGAAACTCCAGAAACAACAACAGGTATACCAATGGTGATAGGTTTGCCGTCAATAATTTCTAAAAAATCAACATGCAATAAAGCATCGCTGATTGCATGAAATTGAGAAGCTTGGACAATAGCTTTGTAGATATTGCCATCCAAGGATATCTCTGCATATTTAACTTCAGGTGTATAAATCAACTGTCTGAACTGTGAAACAGGAACAACAAATTGGAATTGTTTTTCTCCACCGTAAAGTACGCAAGGAATCAACCCTTGACTTCTTTGTGCTTTTGCATCTTTTTTCCCTACGTTCTCTCTTAGAGAACCGCTAATAGATACTGATTTCATTTTAATGTGTTTAAATTTATAATTTACTTTGTAAAAATAGGGTGCAAAAATACGTTTTTTTTTTAAACTGTTATTATTTACAAGAATATTTGCTATTTTTGCACCCTGATTTTTAAATGTACAACTAAAATTATTTGATATGGCAGCAATTAGCGCAATTCGTAAACATGGAGTGTTGTTGATGGTTATTATTGGCTTCGCTTTACTTCTCTTTCTTTTGACAGGATTGTTTGATAATAACACCCTTTATAGAATATTTTCTTCTGAAAAGTTTACAATGGGAGAAGTTGATGGTGAAAATGTTGACGAACAGTACAGGGAATTATTTGAGCAAAATAGCGCTCTACTGAAAATTCTCAATAATAAAACTACGTTTGAAGAATCGGAAACTTATCAAATTCACCAACTCACCTGGCAACAACTTGTAGATGAGAAGATCCTTGATAAACAACTGAAAGCTTTAGGTCTTTCTTATACCGATGAAATGGTTGAAAATCTTCTTAATGATGCTAAAGCAAGCCTCCGTAGCGAACGCCCTAACCAGTACCTAGGTGCCTTTTTCCAATATTTAGCCCAAATGACAGGTGCAGAAAATGCTCAAAATATAATAAATTCAATTGAAGATTATAAAGATGTAGAAGGTGCTGAAGAATTATATATTGCCTATAAAGCAATTGAAAGAAGAATCGTTTATGAACAAAAAATGAATCTCTATTTTGCTTTTTCACAAGGAGCTGTTTCTTTTTCTGATGCAATAGCACAAAAGCTCAACAATGACAATCAGACTGCTATGTCACAGCTTCTTACTATTAATCCTGCCGCTCCTGCATTTAAAGATGTAAAGGTTGATGTTGAACAAGATGAAGTTGAAAATTGGTTTGAAGGACACGACTACAGATACGAAATTATGGAAAATAGTCGCGACATAGATATTGCCATATTCCCAATTGCTCCTACTGCTAAGGATAAACAAAATATTGCCGATAGTGTTAATGCTCTTTACCAACAATTTGTAAGTGTTCCAACAATCGATTCTTTTAATTTAAATCAATATTTTAGCCTTATTGATAGTAATTATCATAAAAAAGGTGATCAAGTGGTGATTAACGGCAAAAATGGTTATTCTGCATTAACGATTGATGCCCTTGATACCATTATTTTCAGTACTCCTGTTGGAGTTAATATCACTCCTTATAATTATCAGGATATGATGTGGTTCTTCGGAAAATCTTTTGGTTCCGAAAAACGCCCTGATTCTGTCCTTGTTGCATTTTTGGTAGTTGATTTTAAATCTTCTCAAAACCCAAAATCAACTCGTACTGAAGAACAAGCAAAATTAGAAACTGATAGTTTGCAAAATCTCCTTAATACTAATCAGGCTTCTGTATTTTCATTACTGCCTAATTATTTGGCTGGTCGTTCTGCTACTGATACAACTACCTGGTATGAGGAAAAAACTACTAACAAAACTCTTTATGATGAACTCTTAAAAACTCCTAATGGTGGATATTATGTTGATGAATTACAATCTGCCTATGTTATTTATCAACTTCTGACTCGTACCCAACCTTTGGAAAAAAGACAATATGCGCTGTATGGGTTTGATATTAAAGCCTCTGATTCTACTATTGCTGATATTAAATCTAGTGCCACTCAACTGGCTGCTGCCAGTACTTCTGCCGACGCACTGGTAAACGAAGCTAATAAAAGAGGTGTTCAATTACTGAAAGGAATTGATGTCACTTCTATGGCTGCAACTATTAATCAACTGACTAACTGTCGCGCTATAGTTAGCTGGGCATATAGTGACGACATTAAAGAAAATGCCATCTCTGATGTAATAAAATTAGATGATAGAATGTTTGTTGTCGCTTCTTTGAGAAATATTAAGGAAAAAGGAATTCCTGATTTTGAAGATGTTAAAGATGTGGTAACTAATGATTATAAAGAAATTAAAAGAGTAGAAAAAATAGAAAAAATGGTTAAGGATGAAGTTGCTAAGGGAGCTTCTTTGGCTGCTCTTGCATCAAAATATGGCACTACTGTTTCTGATAGCGTTCAGTTGACCTTTGCCGGTGAGACGTTCCAAAATGCAGGCGTCGAAAACGGTGCAATCGGAAAAATATTTACACTGCCGGCTGATAGAAAACTAGAAGTCGTTAGCGGTAAAAATATGGTTTATGTAGTTTCTATATCTTCTTTCCAAAAAGTAAAACCATCTGAAAAATTTATTACAGAAAAGAGTATTTTAAGAAATATGCTCCTTGGTAGAAATCGTAACGAAATGGTTATTCTTCAAGGATTAAAAGACAATATCGATATTTGGGATAATAGGGGACGCTTCTACACAAACTAATTTTTGGCTTTCCAAAAAATTTATTTCAGCATAAATTAAACTCAAAAGAATCAGTTTAGTCTATGCTGAAGTTTTTTTTATTATAATTATTTATCTCTAACAATTAATGAAGCATACTTTTAAATCAATACTTACACTAGCAGTAATCCTTTTTTTTAATTACCAAACTACTCTTTCCCAATCACAACAGGCCCCTTCAAATCATACCGGGACTATTATGGGATCTGTTATTGATGAAAATGCAGTAGCAATCCAATATGCCTCTGTATATATTAAAAAAGTAGCTGATTCCGTTACTTTGCAAATGTCAATCACGGATGCTGATGGAAAATTTGTGATAAAAGATATCCCTTTTGGAAAATATTTTATTGAAGTTCAGTATATCGGCTATAGCAAACATCGCTCTTCTTCATTTGAATTGAGCGAAATCCAACCGCTGTTCAGAATGTCAAAGTTTAAACTTTTTAATAAATCTACTACTTTACAAACTGTCGAGATTAAGGCTCAAAAAGAGATGTTACAAAGCAACCTTGATAAAAAAGTTTTTAATGTTGAGTCAAGTATTATTGCCGATGGTGCTACTGCTGTAGAAGTCTTACAGGATATTCCTTCCCTGGATGTAGATTTGGATGGGAATGTTACTTTAAGAGGAAGCGAAAATGTGACAGTTTTAATTGATGGGCGCTCCTCAAATCTCACTTTGGATCAGATACCTGCATCTCAAATTGAATCTATTGAAGTGATTTCGAATCCCTCTGCCCGTCTTGAACCCGACGGAATGGCCGGAATTGTAAATGTGGTTCTTAAAAAGAAAAAAGAAAGTGGATTTAATGGATTGATGAGCCTCGGTGGAAGTATGACTCTTTTTCAAAATAAACTCTTTTTTGATAACTATAATGCAAATCTTAACCTCAATTATTCCTATAATAAAATTAATGTCTTTTTTAATTATAATTACCGAAGTTGGGCTCATCATAGTGCAGGCTCTCTTGACCGCTATTCGTGGTTCGGCTCAGATTCTACTCATTTATTACAGAAAAATGAACAAGATATGAGCGGCGGATCTCATGACCTGAGAGGAGGTCTTGATTGGTTTATTAATAAGAAAAATACTCTAAGCTTCTCTCTTGGCTATAACAGAAATGTTTTTAAAAGTAACAGCTTTACTTATTCAAATAATTCCAACTATATTGACCAACTTGATATTCCTTATCAAACTTATGACCAAAATGGGGTTTCCCAAAGAGTCGGGGATAACATTAGTGCAACTATTTTTTATAAAAAGTTATTCAATACCAAAGGCCGTGAGTTAACTACAGATTTATATTTTTCACAAATGGACAGAAAATCAACTAACAATTATGTTCAACAATTTTCTGTTCCGGATTCTACTTTAGACTACTTACAAGAGACAAATACTATTGAACTTAACAGAAATGGTGCTGCTCAAATTGATTTTGTAACCCCTGTGGGAAATGGCGGACGTATCGAAACCGGCTATAAGTTTTCTTATCGTTCCGTAGGTCAGGATTATTCTCTGTTCGATGGCTATGGAGAAGGCACTTTGCAACAGGATTCTAGTCAAAGTAATAATTTTATCTTTTCTGAATATATTAATGCAGCTTATTTTATCTATTCTAATACATTTTGGGAAAAGTTTAAAGTTCAGGTGGGTGTACGCGCTGAACTTGCTAATACAAGCTCTGATTTAAAATCAGCCGATACTGTTTATTTTAATAACTACTTTAATCTGTTCCCAACAGTCCATTTAAGATATGATTTCAATGCTCACCATTCACTCCAACTCAGCTACTCGCGCCGTGTAAGCCGTCCCAGTATCCATCAACTGAATCCATTCATTGATATTTCTGATAAATTAAATCTTAGAACCGGGAATCCTAACCTAACGCCTGAATTTGTCAACTCATTCGAATTAGGCTATTTGGGAACTTTTAAGAAGTCTTCTATCAATATTACCGCTTTTTATAGACAAAGAAATGACATTATAACGCGCTATACTCAACTGATTGAAAGTATTGTGGATGGTGAAAAATATACCTATACTCTTACCTCTTATCAAAATCTTGACAAAAGCCAGAATTTTGGCTTTGAAGTCGTGTATGGCCAACAAATTTGGAAGTTCTGGAAAATTAATTTAAATGGCAACTTTTATAGAGTGATTATCGATAGCGATAGCCTTATTGATGAAAACCTTTCTAGAGACTGGGCGTGGGGATTCCGCCTGAACCAAACTTTCACGCTTCCTCAAAATTGGGATATTCAACTTAATTTCAGGTATCGTTCTCCTTCTATTACTACCGGTAGTATGGGCTGGGGAAGCGGTGGTATCGGACAAGGACAACGCTCAGGAAGCTATTCCCTTAATTTTGGAGTTAAAAAGTCTTTCTTTAAGAAAAATCTTGTTATAAGCTTGAATATTCGAGACCTATTGTATAACCGCTATACTAAAGTCCATACCTATTCTTTTGATGATGAAAGTGGATATGATGCCTGGAGTATTAGAGAACACGATTCATTTCAAGTTACACTATCCCTGACTTACAAAATTAATAATTACAAGAAAAGACAGGATACTCACCAAAATGGAGAGGAAGAACTGGAAGAGTAATCCAATTTTCTAGTTTCTTGTTAAACAATCTCATTGCTGACTTGTTTTAAAATGTTGATATTAATAAAAGTAATCAACATTTTTACTATTTTTGCACCCTGATTATTAAAAATAAATTTGTATAATAATGAACATTGTAAATGAAAGACAAAGTGGTACAGTTCAGGAATTAAGGATTGAGATCACGAGTAATGACTATGCTGAAAAAGTGGAAACCGCTTTGAAAAAACAACGCCAAAAAGCACAAGTTCCAGGATTTAGACCGGGAAATGCTCCAATGGGACTAATTAAAAAAATGTATGAGAAAAATATTCTCGCTGATGAAATAAATGATTTGATCTCTAAAGCTATTTATGACCATATTAATGATAATAACTTAAAGATATTACTCGAACCCCTTCCGGTGAATGAAAAAACAAAGGCTGATTTTGATAAAAATGATGATTTTATCTTTACTTTTGAATATGCCCTCCTCCCCGAGTTCAATATGGATTATGCTAAATTACCTGCCATAAAGAGTTTTAATATTGTCGCTTCTCAAACTGAAAAAGAGGAGTATGTTAACAAACTGAGAAAACGTCACGGAAATTATATTTCTCCTGAAACTATTGAAGAAGAAGATTATGTTTCTGTGAAATATGACGATAAAGATTCTTTTTTCTTTGTTAATGAATTAAGTGAAGAGGGGAAAAAGTCTTTCATAGGGAAAAAAGTTGATGATGAAATCGAAATCTCTCTCAAAAAAATGTTTGCTGAGGAGACTTCTTTGCAAAAATTCTTGAAAATAAAAGAACAAGATATTGATCAGAATAATCCTTATTCATACACTCTTAAGATTTCCTCTATTGGAAGAGTTACACCCGCTGATTTGAATGATGAATTCTTTAAAAAAGCATTCCCTGACGGAAATGTGAATGATGAAAAAGAACTTGATAATTATGCTACTACTGAGATTGAGGCCCGTTGGAAAGAAGAATCTGACCGCCATTTTATGAATGAAGCTGTAAGCGTTTTACTGAATAATATTGAAATCAGTTTCCCTGACGATTTTATTAAACGCTATATCCTGGCTACTCAAAAAGATATGACTCCCGAAATGTTGGAAGAGAAATATCCCGATTATATTAAGTCTTTCAAATGGCAAATGATCGAATCTCAACTTACAAAAGATAACGACATCAAAGTATCCGAAGAGGAAGTTAAGGGATATGTGCGCGACTATTTTATTAAAAACTATTTTGCTAACTTTAATACAGAATCAGTTGAGGATCGTTTAAATTCACTTGTTAATGAGGCACTTAAGAACAAAGAGGATGTTAAAAGAATCTACGATACCCTTTTTGATAAGAAAATCGAAGATGTATTAAAGAAGAATTTGAATCTGGAAGTTATTTCCGGAGATTTTAAGGATTTTGTTTCTTTCGTTAGTGGAAAATCTGAAACTTCAAAGTCGGACGAAACAGATTCAAAAAAACCTAAAACAAAGAAGACAAAAGAGACATTGACTGAGCCTGATGCTAATTCTTCAACTGATAAAACAACCAAAAAGTCAACCAAAAAGTCAACCAAAAAATCGGAATAATTATGGACCATAATGAGTTTAGAAAATTCGCACTCCAGCATAAGGGAATTAGCACTCTTAAGCTGGATAACTTCAACAGAGTTTGTAATGATTATATTACGCCCTATATTATTGAGGAACGTCCGATGAACATTACTCAATTGGATGTCTTCTCGCGTTTGATGAAAGATAGAATTATCTTTTTGGGGGTGCCAATCTATGACGATGTTGCGAATATAATTCAAGCTCAGTTACTCTTCCTCGAATCTCAGGATTCTGACAGAGATATTCAGATTTATATCAATTCTCCCGGAGGTAGCGTCTATGCCGGATTGGGTATTTATGATACTATGCAGTATCTTAAACCTGATATCTCAACAATCTGTACCGGAATGGCCGCTTCTATGGCTGCCGTTTTGCTCTGTGCCGGGGCTAAAGATAAACGTTTTGCCCTGCCTCATGCTCGCGTTATGATTCATCAACCTATGGGCGGAACTCAAGGACAAGCTTCTGATATCGAAATTGAAGCTAAAGAAATCCAAAAGTTGAAAAAAGAACTTTTCGAAATTATTTCATTCCATTCAGGTCAATCTTTTGATCAGGTTTGGAAAGACAGCGACCGTGACTACTGGATGATTGCTCAGGAAGCTAAAGATTATGGAATGATTGATGAGGTTCTTAAACAAGATAAATTAAAAAATGGCGAAAAATAATTCTGTCGATAATATTTGCAGTTTTTGTAATCAAAAAATCCCCTCATCCAAACTATTAATAAACGGAATCAGTGGTTCTATCTGTGAAGATTGCGCCGAAGCTGTTAAGGATATTCTTAAAGAGTATAAATTTAAAGAATCTTCTAAATCTAATGCTTTAAATTTTAAACTCCTTAAACCTAAAGAAATTAAAGAATATCTGGATCAATATGTTATTGGTCAGGATGAAGCTAAAAAAGTTATTTCTGTAGCCGTTTATAACCATTTTAAACGCATTCTCTTCGCAAATCATAATAATAAAGAGGTAGAAATTGAAAAATCCAATATAATCCTTGTAGGAGAAACCGGTACCGGAAAGACCTTGCTCGCTCGTACTATTGCAAAATTATTGGAAGTTCCTTTCTGTATTGCCGATGCAACTGTATTTACTGAAGCCGGCTACGTAGGAGAAGATGTGGAAAGTATCCTCACACGTTTACTGCAAGCTGCCGATTACGATGTTGATAAAGCGGAAAAAGGAATTGTTTTTATCGATGAAATTGACAAAATCGCCCGTAAAGGTGGCGACAACCCTTCTATTACCCGCGATGTCTCCGGTGAAGGTGTGCAACAATCTCTCCTGAAACTTCTGGAAGGGTCCATCGTTAACGTTCCACCGGAAGGAGGCAGAAAACACCCTGAACAGAAATTCATTCAGGTAAATACGCAAAATATTCTCTTTATCGGTAGCGGCGCTTTTAATAGTATCGACAAAATTATTGCCGAAAGAATGAATACTAATGTAATTGGCTATAATAAGAAAAATCGCCAACTTGACAAAAATAATATGATGAAATATATATCCTCACAGGATCTTAAAACTTTCGGCCTTATTCCTGAATTGTGCGGAAGATTCCCTGTGATTACCTATATGACTCATCTTGATAAAGAGGCACTTAAACAGATCCTGCTGGAACCTAAAAATGCCCTTATTAAACAATATATCCAACTCTTTGAGCTGGATGGCATTAAACTCGTTTTTGCCGATGAAGCAATTGATTATATTGTTAATAAGGCAGTTGAATTGAAACTCGGAGCCCGCGGCCTTCGGTCTATTATAGAGAAAATTATGACTAATGCAATGTTTGATTTTCCCTCTTCAAAAAAGAAAAATATTACAATAGACATGCTCTACGCTAAAGAACAATTCGAACATTCTATCTTTTCATTTCTGGATAAGTAATTATACCATCTTGAAATATTGTTGCTTTTTTGACAAAATAATTTTTTAATTACTAAATCGTATGTTTCAAAAAAAAGTGTATTTTTGCAAACCAAATAAAAAGAGTATAAATAACATAAAATAAATAGATAAAATGTCAAGAGTTTGCCAAATTACAGGAAAAAAAGCAATTGTTGGAAATAATGTTTCTCACTCTAATATCAAAACTAAAAGAAAATTTAATCCAAATTTGCATATTAAAAAATTCTATGTTCCCGAATTGAATGAATGGGTTATCCTTAAGGTATCTGCTCACGGCTTACGTAATATCAACAAAAAAGGAATCTGGAATTGCATCGTTGAATCAAGCGAAAAAGGATATATTAAATAACACTTTTGATGTAGCTCTTATATCTCCTGCTGCACAATTTTGTGTGGCAGTTTTTTTTTTAATACAATATTCGGCTTGTTTTTTCGTAATTATAGATTGTAATAATTATTTTATACCTTGAATCGTTTTGTCCAGATAATTGTAATTGCATGCTGCTTGGCAGTGTTGCCATTGTATGGACAACAATTCGGAACTCTTTCCGGAACCATTGTCGATGATAAGAATAATCCTGTTGAAAATTTCTTTATTTCTACAAACGAAAAGGAAACCAATACTTTGTCAACTCACAATGGCTATTATGAATTGAAAATTCCGGCAGGAAAAGATGTCGAAGTCTTTTTTCAGCATATCTCTTACAAAGATACTATTATCACTGTTCACCTTAGGAATAACGAAAAGGTGAAAATGAATTTAGTTTTACCGCTGTCGGGAGAACAGTTGCCAACATTTGATGTAAAAGCTAAATTTGACGATGGCTACGTACGCATTGACCCCGATCTCTCTTTTAAAATTCCTACTCCGTCCGGTGGTGTTGAATCTCTAATTAAAATGATGCCGGGAGCTTTCTCTTCCAATGAATTAAGTAATCAGTATAACGTCAGAGGCGGTAACTATGACGAGAATCTTGTTTATGTGAATGATATTGAGATTTATCGTCCCTTTTTGGTCCGTAGCGGGCAACAAGAAGGACTGAGTTTCGTCAATATGGACCTTACCAGCGGTGTTAAATTTTCTTCGGGAGGTTTTGAACCTAAATATGGCGATAAAATGTCATCGGTACTGGATGTTGACTATAAAAAACCTAATCACTTTGGTGGCTCAGTATCGGCAAGTTTGCTCGGGGCTACAGCTCATGTGGAAGGAAATGTAAAAAATGTTTTTTCCTATCTTGTCGGTATCCGCTATAAATCCAATGCCTACATTCTGAACTCCCTTGAAACAAAAGGTGATTATAAGCCCCGCTTTTTTGATGCACAAATGCTTTTTGTCTGGAATCCTCTCAAAAAATTGGAAATTAGTCTGCTGGGAAACTTTGCTAAAAATCAATATCTATTTACGCCCTCTGAACGTAAAACTAAATTCGGATCTTTTTCTGATATCAAAAGTCTTACAGTCTATTTTGACGGTCAGGAAGTGGATCAATATGAAAATTATTTGGGCGGGTTGACTTTCACCTATAAACCAAATTTATCCAACAACTATAAACTTATCATTTCTTCTTATTATGCCAAGGAAAGCGAAACTTATGATATTCAGGGACAATATTGGTTGAGTGATATTGAGCCTGATTTAAGCGGAGAATCTGAAGATATGGCTAATGTTGTCTCAGTGAGAGGAGTTGGAACCTATCTTAATCATGCACGAAATTATATTTCGGCGGTGGTGTCGGCTGCTGACCTGCGAGGTGAACATCGATTGCCAAGGAATGTACTTTCATGGGGAATTAAGGCCCAAAATGAAATTATAAATGACCAAATTAAAGAATGGGCTCTTGTTGACTCTTCAGGTTATACGCTCCCAAATATATATACCACTCCGGGGGAGGAAGTGCCTATGAATGACCCTTCCCGCATTTTGTATTTCGGCGAAAACGGCTACCTTAACGCTAATAATGATCTCAATACTTTCCGCTTTACAGGATTTATTCAAGATACCTGGAGAATCGACGGTGATAGCGCAACCCGCTTTATTCTGAATGGTGGCCTGCGCTTTAATTATTGGACTTTTAATAATGAATTACTCGTCTCTCCACGTGTCAATCTCCTATTTAAGCCGAGATGGAAACAAAATTGGATATTCTTCCTGAAAACAGGGCTCTATTACCAACCTCCTTTTTATCGTGAAATGAGAAATGCTAAAGGAGAACTTAATTATTAAAGCCCAACGTTCGTATCAGGTGGTCTTGGCATCTGAGTATAATTTTTTGATCTGGAGAAGGCCTTTTAAACTCACAGGTGAAGCCTACTACAAATATATGGATCGTTTGATTTCTTATACTGTAGACAATGTCAAAATAATCTATAGCGGCAAAAATGATGCTGTAGGCTATGCTACCGGTATCGACATGAAGTTGAGCGGTGAATTTATTCCCGGCCTTGAATCTTGGATTTCCCTCTCTCTGATGAAAACTCAAGAAGATATCTTAGATGATTACTACTATGATGATGACGGTAATAAAATTGAGCCGGGTTATATTCCACGACCATCCGACCAAAGTTTTACTATTAACCTCTTTTTTCAAGATAATATTCCTTCTTATCCCCCTCTCAGAGTGCATCTCAATTTTGTTTTTGCCAGTGGTCTTCCCTACGGAGCCCCGGGTGCAGAACGCTACAAAATTGTCTATACCGATGAAAATGGAGATAAACAAGTTACCAGAATGCCTTGGTACCGTAGAGTTGATATCGGCTTTTCCTACATGTTCCTGGAACAAAGCCGCGACCGGATGAAACATAAAACTAAATTCTTCCGTGCAATTAAAAATGCAGGACTCTACTTTGAGGTTTTCAATTTGCTGGGAATTAATAATGTCTCTTCTTATATGTGGGTCTCAGATACTGACAATAATCTCTTTCCTGTACCTAATTATTTGACCCAAAGATTGATAAATTTAAAACTTGCAGTTGAATTTTAGACTTTTAAATTTCAAAATATAATAAATAATATAAACTGTTTTTAATGAAAAAAAATTTACTTACTGACTCTATTTTAGTACATGGAGCAGAAATTGAAGAAAATTTCGGAGCCGCTGTTACTCCGATTTATCAAACATCTACTTTTAAATTCAAAAATGCTGACCATGGTGCTGCCTGTTTTGCCGGTGAAGATGACGGTTATATCTATACCCGCATCGGAAATCCTACTATCTCAGCTTTGGAAAAAACGCTGGCTGAACTGGAACACGGATATCGTTGCGTGGTAGTTAGCAGCGGAATGGCAGCTGTTAATACGGTTTATGCCGCTTTGCTTAAATCCGGGGATCACATGGTTTCTACTGATGCTGTTTACGGTCCTTCCCGCGTCGTAATGGAAAAATATTGGTCACAATATGGGGTGGAATCATCTTTTATTGATACAACTTCTATCGATAATATTAAAAAAGCAATTAAACCCAATACGAAAGTTTTATACATCGAAACTCCTACTAATCCAACAATAGCTATCACCGACTTGAAAGCTTGTTGCGAACTGGCTCATCAGCATGGAATTATGGTAGTGGTAGACAATACTTTTTGTAGCCCTATTCTGCAAAGACCTTTGGATCTCGGAGCAGATATTGTGTTGCATTCAATGACTAAATTCATTAACGGTCATGCTGACATTGTGGCAGGCTGTGTAATTAGTAAAACTCCGGAATTGGATGCTAAAGTTCGTGGAGTTATGATTAATTTCGGCTACAATATGGACCCGACTCAGGCTTATATGGTAATCAGAGGTCTTAAGACACTGAGCATTCGTGTTATAAAACAACAGGAAAATGCACAAATTCTGGCTGAATGGCTAGAAAAACATCCTAAAGTAGAATGGGTTAGATATCCCGGCTTGCCTTCTCACCCAAATTATGAGATTGCCAAAAAACAAATGGACGGCCCCGGGTCTTTGATTAGTTTTGGATTAAAAGGTGGAATTAGTGCAGGTAAAACTTTGATGAATAATATTCAAATGATTCTCCTGGCTGTCTCTTTAGGAGGTGTGGAATCTTTGATGTCACATCCGGCTTCTATGACTCACTCTAAAATGAGTAAGAGTGCACGCGAATCTGCCGGTATTAGCGATGGATTGGTACGTTTTGCTGTGGGAATCGAAGATGTTAACGACCTGTTGGCCGACTTAACTCAAGCGTTGAACAAAATCTAAATAATGTCGAAGAAATTTGCCCTATTTCTTCCCCTTATCTTATTGTTTGCTATTGTTTTATCTGTTTTAATAGCAACTTCAATCGGTGTTGTATCAATACCCCTCGAAAATGTATGGCAAGTAATCCTCGCAAAAGCAGGCTTTTATGATGATGTGATCATTTCACATATTTTTGACCTTACAATTTGGGAATTGCGTCTTCCAAGAATTGTTATGAGTTTACTTGCAGGGGCTTCTTTGGCCATTTGTGGGGCAGTTTTTCAGGCAGTATTCAGAAACCCTATCTGTGACCCCTATATTCTTGGCATTTCTTCGGGAGCATCATTGGGAGCTGCCATCGCTTTTATTCTTGGATGGGATTTATTGTTTTTTGGAATCACAATCCCGGCTCTAATTACCGGATTACTTACTTTGTTTGTCATTGTTGGAGTCTCTAAAATTGGGAAAAACAGGAATACGCAAACACTCCTTTTGGCAGGAATTGCAGTCAATTTTCTCATTTCGGCAGTCATTACTCTTCTCATTGTGGTTAATCAAAAAGAACTGAGCAAAATCATCTTTTGGACTATGGGCAGCTTTGCTACAGTAACTTGGTATGATATTGCTTTCTTATTGCCGATTATGGGACTTACTATTTTCCCTCTATTCTATTATGCAAAAGATTTGAATATAATGCAACTTGGCTCGGATACAGCTAAAAGCCTGGGAGTAAACACTGAACGTGTCACCATGACAGTGCTACTCTTTTCATCTCTCCTGATTGCATGTGTGGTCTCAATCTGTGGAGTTATAGGCTTTATCGGACTTATTATTCCACATATTGTGCGACTTATTTTCGGAAATAATAATCGGAGACTTTTTCTATATTCTCTCTTTTTCGGGGCTTTCTTTATGCTTTTTGCCGATACATTGGCAAGAACTATTGCCCTCCCGTCTGAACTTCCGGTCGGAAGTATTACAGCTATTGCCGGTGCTCCCTATTTTATTTTTTTATTGCTGAAAAATAAAAAATAATCCCATGATTCAACTGGATAATGTCTCTTTCTCGTACAATGAATTGCCTGTTCTGAATAAAATCACCACAGATTTTGCTTCAGGTGACTTTTGTGCTATAATGGGACCTAACGGTTCGGGAAAGACTACTTTATTAAAAACTATTGCAGGCTTGTTGTCTCATTATCAAGGATCAATATTAATTGATAATAAACCAATTTCTTCCCTAAGTGCCTCGGAAATGGCTAAAAAAGTGGCTTATGTTCCGCAAAGTCAGGATATTGTCTTTGACTTCACTGTTTTTGATACCGTGATGATGGGACGAAATCCTTATCAGAGTAAATGGGAAATGTCTAATGTTTCTGATGAGAAATTGGTGCTGGAGGTACTGGAGAAATGTCACTTGTCACATCTTAAAGATAGATTGCTAAACCGACTTAGTGGTGGCGAAATGCAAAGAGCTTTGGTGGCTCGCGCAATGGCACAGCAAGCTCCTATCATGTTGCTCGATGAACCACTCTCAAATCTCGATATTGGCCATAAGTTCGAAATTATGGATATTCTGTCGGAATTGAACCGAACCCAAATGGTGACGATTCTGATTATTATCCACGACTTTTCCTTTGCAATGCAGTACACCGACAGTGCTTTGTTACTCAAAAATGGCAAATTGCATTCCGGAGGAAAGACTAAAGAGCTCCTCGTACCTCATATTATTAAAGATGTTTTTGAACTTGGCGATGAGTTTTTTGTTGATACACTTGGAAATGTTTCTAAAAAAACTAATTTTGAACCGTTTAAATAAAATTCCGGAATGAATATTGCTGCTTTGATTTCAGGTGGTGTTGACAGCTCGGTGGCTGTTCATAATCTTAAAGAAATGGGGTATGAACCTACCCTATTCTACATTAAAATCGGGATGGAAGACGAGGAAGGAAATGTGCAATGTACTACCGAAGATGATATTTATATTACTTCCTTTATTGCCAAGAAATATGGCCTTAAAATGGAAATTGTTACGCTGCAGAATGAATATTGGGATAATGTGGTTGCCTATACTATTGAATCAGTGAAAAGAGGACTTACTCCAAACCCCGATATGATGTGCAATAAACTAATTAAGTTCGGCTGTTTTGAAGAGAAATGGGGCAAAAACTTTGATAAAATTGCAACAGGGCACTATGCAACTACTACCGTTTTAAATGATAAGGTGTTCCTTTCTACAGCTAAGGACCATGTAAAAGACCAGACTTATTTCCTGGGACAGATAAATTATATGCAACTTTCTAAGCTGATGTTTCCTATAGGAGATCTTCTTAAAAAAGAAGTCAGGAAAATTGCAACCCATGCAAAACTGCCCAGCGCCACTAGGAAAGATAGCCAAGGAATATGCTTTCTGGGGAAAATTCACTACAATGACTTTATAAGACGTTATCTGGGAGTTAAAAAAGGGAAAATTGTAGATTTTGAATCCGGGAAAATATTAGGGGAACACGACGGCTATTGGTTTCATACTATCGGACAACGCAAAGGATTAGGCTTGAGCGGCGGACCATGGTTTGTCGTTAAAAAAAATGTCGAAGAGAATATCCTTTTCGTTTCTAATGGCTATGACCCCGCTACTCAATATGGAAATGTGGTCAATCTGGCAGGTTTCCAATTTATCACCGAAAATATCTGGGGCGATTTTGAACAAGTGGAGGTCAAATTTAAAATCCGACATACTCCCGATTTTACACTGGGAAAACTGACCCGAATTGGAGATGTTTATAGACTGGAAACTACTGAAAAAATCCAGGGAATAGCTTCTGGACAGTTTGGAGTGGTCTATGATAATGATGCCAAACTTTGTCTAGGCAGCGGAATGATTATTTAATGAGTTAATGAAAGTAATTATGATGAAACAAGATTTGAAAGAACTTATTGATAAACTGGAAGTAAACCAAGTCCTTACCCGCGATGAATTTGCTTTTCTTATTTCTAATGTATCCCCTGATCTCAGTACCTATCTTTTTAAAAAATCTAAAAAAGCCAGAGAAAAATACTATGGCAAAGATGTCTATATACGCGGATTGATTGAATTTACCAATTATTGTCGAAATGATTGTTACTATTGTGGTATAAGAGCCTCCAATTGCAATATTGCCAGATACAGGCTAACAAAAGAACAGATCCTGAATTGTTGTGAGACAGGCTATTCGCTGGGCTTTCGCACTTTTGTACTGCAAGGAGGAGAAGATTTGAGCTATAAGGATGAGGTATTCTCTGATATTATAAAGTCTATTAAAAACAAATACCCTGATTGTGCCATTACTTTATCTGTTGGAGAAAGATCTTTTGAAAGCTATAAAATGTATCGGGAGGCAGGTGCCGATCGCTATTTGTTACGCCACGAAACTGCAAATCCGAATCATTATGCCCTGTTGCACCCGACTAAACTGTCTGCCGAAAACCGCAAACGATGCCTCTACGACCTCAAAAAACTGGGTTATCAGATTGGTACCGGGTTTATGGTAGGCTCCCCCTTCCAAACTCCTGAATTCCTGGCCGAAGATTTGTTGTTTATTCATGAACTTCAACCCCAAATGGTGGGAATCGGTCCTTTTATACCTCATCACGAAACTCCTTTTGCCAAGGAAGTCGGTGGGACTGTGGAACTGACACTCTTTATGCTGGGACTTATCAGACTGATTCTGCCTAAGTCATTGATGCCGGCTACAACTGCTATCGGAACTATCGATCCTTTTGGTCGTGAAAAAGCTATCTGCGCGGGAGCCAATGTGGTGATGCCAAACCTCTCCCCTCTCAATGTTCGTGAAAGCTATATGATTTACGATCATAAAATCTGTACCGGAGATGAGGCCGCTGAATGCCTTGAATGTATGAAACTAAGGATTAAAGGTGTTGGTTATCAAGTGGTAGTAGCAAGAGGGGATGCAGCAGTTTAAGATAGTTTTTCTATTTTTGCTGCCGATATTCATTGATTTCTGAGAATTATACTTTATTATATGAAAATAAAATTATCCCTTCCCATTTTTGTATTGGTTTTTGTTTCCCTCTTTCCATCTTTTGGACAAATTAATAACCATTTCATTTCAAATATTGAATACCGCGAGATGGTTCATGAGGATTTTCTGAAAAGGAAAAATCTCCTGCCTCCCGAAAAGTCCAATCTCTTTTCACTTTTTAATGACGCTATCACTACTGAAGAACGCGAAGCAATGGAATTTCTCTATGCTTACATGCCGCTGAGTGATTTGGCAGACTATACCGGGGACTATTTTCTGAATCAGGTTCGCTATTCTTTTTTAGCAAGAAACACTTTTGAATGGGGAAAAAGTGTCCCAGAGGATATATTTCGCCATTTCGTACTGGTGTATCGTGTGAATAATGAAAACCTTGATTCGGCAAGATGGGTTATTTTCCACGAATTAAAGGATCGTATTAAAGGAATGAGTATGTATGATGCCGCACTGGAAGTGAACCACTGGTGCCATGAAAAGGTAACCTACAGGGCTTCGGATATCCGAACTTCGTCTCCTTTGGCAACTATTAAAACCGGCTATGGAAGATGCGGCGAAGAATCAACTTTTACTGTGACGGCTTTGAGAGCAGTGGGAATACCGGCACGACAGTGTTATACGCCACGCTGGGCCCATACAGATGATAATCATGCCTGGGTAGAAGTGTGGGTGGACGGAAAATGGTATTTCCTGGGGGCCTGTGAACCTGATGCAGAACTTAATATGGGATGGTTCGCTGCTCCCGCAACACGGACTATGATGGTGCACTCTAATGCTTTCGGGAAATATAAAGGAGAGGAGGAAATTAATTATCAAACAGAGCTCTTTTCAAGAATTAATATGCTCCCTAATTATACAGATACAAAAAAAATCACGGTGAAAGTTACAGATAGTATTGGAATGGCTGTTAAAGATGCAGAGGTAAAATACAAGCTCTATAACTATGCGGAATATTATCCTATTTCTTCGTCTAAAACTGATGAGAATGGATTGACAACCCTGACTACCGGATTAGGAGATCTGCTTATCTGGGCTTCTAAAGAGGAAAAATATAATTATAAAAAAATTGATGTCAGAAGTAATGACGCTGTCTCACTCTCTCTGATGTTGTCTCCCGGAAAAGAATATGTTGAATTGTTCGAAATGACACCCCCGAAAGGCTATCATCAAGCTGCTGTGCTGTCTCAAGAAAAAATCAATCGCAATAATAGCCGCCTTCAATATGAGGATTCAATCCGAAATGCCTATTTGTCAACTTTTATGAATGAAGAAGAAGCTAAACGGATTCAGAATGAAAATCTCACTCCTGATCAACTTTGGGAAATTATCCGGAAAAGCGAAGGTAATTATGCCGAACTCGTTAATTTCCTGAATAGTCATAAAGTGAAAGAACCCAATATATTTCTGAATGACTATCTTACCTCTCTTTCAGATAAGGATTTGAGGGATATTCATCATCTCTTGCTGGAACAACATCTTACTACCTATAATAAAGATAAATATCCTTTTGATGTCTATAAAAAGGGAATTATTTCACCCAGAATTTCCAATGAAGGAATCCGCCCCTGGAGGAAATACCTTGCTAAAGAATTATCTAAAATATTTGCCGATCAACTTTCTTCTGAACAGATTAAAAACTGGATTAAAAAGAATATTAGGATTGATGACCAAGCCAATTATTTCAATTGTCCTATTTCTCCGCAGGGAGTATATGAATTAAGAATTGCCGACAGTCATTCCCGTGA
>JAGVVH010000207.1 GCA_019135895.1 Bacteroidota bacterium
GGTTGAAAAAGGCGACGAAGTTCCAAAGCAAACCACTCTGTTTGATACATGGAAAGGAGATGAGGGAAACACCTTTGAAGACGGCTGGAAAAACAAACTCATTTGGGGAGACAATAAATTTGTCATGAGCAGTCTTCTTGAAAAATTCGCCGGTAAAATTGACCTGATCTATATCGACCCGCCTTTTGCTACTGGGGCGGATTTTACAATTGATGTTGCAGTTGGGGACAAAAAGCAAACCATTCATAAAGAACATTCAATAATTGAAGAAAAAGCTTATAGGGATACTTGGGGCCAGGGTACAGATTCTTTCTTAAATATGATGTATGAAAGATTAAGCCTAATAAAAGATCTGTTATCTTCAAAAGGGGTACTCTGTGTTCATTTAGATTATAGAATGGCTCCTATGGTTAAATTAATGCTTGATGAATTACTTGGAAGTGAATTGTTCATAAATGAAATTATTTGGCATTATAGAAGATGGAGTAATGTTGCAAGGAATTTTCAAAAGATGCATGACAATTTATTATTATTCTCTTGTAGTCCAAATTATACTTTTAATATTCAATACCAAAGCTACGCTAATCCAGAATGGATAGAGGATACTGTGAGAGGTTTTGTTGATGGCAAACTTGTTAGATTAAAAGACGATGATGGAAATTTTATAAAACGTGAGAATGAGAACAGAGGTGTCCCTATGCATGATGTATGGGAAGATATTAATTTCATAGCTCCGACTGCTTCCGAAAGATTAGATTATCCTACTCAAAAGCCGGAAGCACTTGTTTCTCGAATTATTAATTCTTGCAGTAATGAAGGTGATCTTATTGCTGATTTTTTTAATGGTTCTGGCACAACTATTTCAGCAGCCGAAAAACTGGGCCGAAGATGGATAGGTGTGGATTTGGGCAGGTATGCTATTCATACCACCCGCAAGCGTCTGCTGGAAATTGAGCACAGTAAAAGTTTAACAGAAGAAGGTAAAAAATATGGTAAAAAGGCACGTCCTTTTGAAATTCTAAACCTGGGCAAATATGAAAGGCAGTTCTGGCAGGTTAAAGCATTTGGCAGAAAAGATGAAAAACAGGCATTATACGAGTACTTGGCTTTCATACTTAAGCTATATGGGGCTGAGCCTATTGCCGGTTCATCACATATACATGGTAAAAAAGGCAATGCACTGGTGTATATTGGTGCTGTTGATTCCCCGGTTACCATACAGGAAATTAGTGATGCGCTAAAAGATACCAAAGACATGGGTCAAAAAGAGCTGCATGTATTAGGTTGGGAATGGGAAATGGGTTTTGAACTGGCATATTTTAAAACCGAGATCGAAACCAAAGCGCTGAAAGTAAAAGTAAAACTAGAGGATTTTGTAATTCCGCATACCGATCTAATTCCACCCGATGTGAAAGAAAGCATCAAAAAATGGAGCGACTGGATTGATTACTGGGCTGTAGATTTTGAGTTTCAAAACGACACCTTTAACAACGGATGGACCAGTTATCGTACCAAACAGGAACGCAAACTCCGGCTGGTGGCTGACCATGAATACTCCAAACCGGGAACATACAAGATTTTTGTGAAGATCATTGATATTTTCGGAATTGACACTTCTCAGGTTTATGAAATTAAAGTAAAATAGCCATGCCACAATCCATAGTTCAATACGATAAAACGCTTCCTTACATCGAGGACCGCAATCCGTGGGAAGTGCCGGTAAGTTATCTGAAAAGGAAGACAGCCAACGAATATGAGTTGGTTCCGGGCCGCAGGCCGAGTAAGATGCTTCTGGTAAATAAACTCCGGTCGGAAATTGATAAATGGAGAAATAATGGTTATCCCGGAGCTACAGTAACTTCACGGGAATTGCTGACATTTTGGTTCGACCAGTCGCACCCTCCGGTATTTGGCAATGAGCCGTTTCATTTCTATTTCTGCCAGCGTGAGGCTATCGAAACCATCATTTATCTTTTTGAAATAAAGAAATTCACTGATGTAATCCCGCTAATTCAGAAATATCATGAGAAATTCAGTGGAAACCTGTTTGCTTCAACCGTTGAATTCAGTGAAGATTTGGAAGGTAAGCGAAAAGTAAAAAGATATTTCCCTGAAAAGGACCAGGAAGGCGAGCAAGAGTTGCCGGAAAAAGATTTGTTGCGGTATGCAGTCAAAATGGCAACAGGTTCAGGTAAAACCTTTGTGATGACGTTTGTAGTGGTTTGGAGTTATTTCAATCGCTTAAGAGAAAAAGACAGACGATATGCCAACAACTTTTTACTGGTTGCACCTAATGTTATCGTTTATGAAAGGCTGGCAAAAGACTTTGTCAATGGTAAGGTTTTTATGGAATTTCCTTTCATTCCCGAAATATGGAAATCGCAATGGAAACTTAACATTAAACTTCGTGGAGATGAAAGTCCTCTGGCTGCTGAAAACAACTTCATTCTAAACAATATACATCAGCTTTACGAAAGCCGCACTAAAGAATTTAACCCGAACACAATCATAGAAGCCATTCTTGGCCGAAAACCACAGAGTGACCCGGGCAAATCTCCTCAAACCTTACTGGAAAGGATAAAGGAACTTGACAATTTATTGGTGATGAACGATGAAGCGCATCACGTTCATGATGATGAATTAAAATGGAATGAAAGTTTGCTTGTCATTCATAAAAACATACCGGGCGGATTAAAGATGTGGGTTGATTTTTCTGCAACGCCTAAAACACCCGAAAACACTTACTACCCCTGGATTATTTGTGATTATCCCTTGGCACAGGCAGTGGAAGACCGCATTGTGAAAGTTCCTTTAATAGTTCACTCTGTAAACAAGAAAGACCCTGAAAGAATCACAAAAGACAATGTGGTTCAGAAATATGGCGACTGGATTTCAGCTGCTCTTGCCCGCTGGAAAGAACATAACGAAGCCTACAAGGGCGTGAAAAAGAAGCCTGTGCTTTTTATTATGGCTGAAAAGAATGTCTTTGCTGATAGAATTGCTGAATCAATAGCCAGAAGAGGAACAACCTATGGCATAAATAGGGATGAGATCATGGTTATTCACACAGACAATTCAGGTGATGTCCGGAATAGTGATTTGGAAAGATTACGGGAAGAAGCACGTGATGTCGATAATCCAAAAAACAAAATCAAGGTTATTGTTAGTGTTCTGATGCTTCGTGAAGGTTGGGATGTTCAAAATGTAACCATTGTTTTGGGTTTGCGTGCTTTTGATTCTGCGATACTCCCGGAACAGGCAATTGGCAGAGGTTTGCGTTTAATGAGAGATATCAGTCCTGACCGCACCCAAACGCTGGAAGTAATTGGAAATGACAACTTTGAGAAGATTGTAAAGCAATTGGAACTCGAAGGAGTAGGCATTAATACAACAAACACACCACCGCCATTGCCTGTAACTATTGCTCCTGAGAAAAAGAGACTACCTTATGACATTGAAATTCCGGCAACTGACTTTTCATATACCAGGGCATATAAGAACCTTTCAGGAATTAACGGCAAAATATTTCCATCGTTGTTTTCATCTTCAAAATTAAGCGAAGACAGGAAAACGCTTTTAAAAATGGAAGTGATGAACCTAGGTGTTGAAGTTCACCAGATAGCCGTTGAATCTGAGTTTCTCGAATTAGGCAGAGACCTTACTTCTTACATTGTTTCGCAGGTGATGAAGAAAGCCGGCTTGACAGATTGCTTTCAGTTTGTTTATCCGATTTGTGAAGACTATATTCTAAATAAATGTTTTGAAGTTAAAATTGATGATATCGAAAAAGAAGAATTAAGAAAAGTTCTGCGAGAACTCTCCATTCAGGAGGCTATCATCGAACTATTGGCGACAGAAATAGGGAAAGCTACAGTTGAGAAAAAACAGATAAAAGTCAAAGGAAAAAACATAAAACTATCAGACACACCTAAATTCACTTGGAGGCGGGGTCACATACGGCTAAAGAAAACCGTTTTTAATTTCGTTGCAATTTACAACCCGTTTGAAGCTGAATTTGCAGAATTCCTTGATAATGCAAGCGACATTGAAGCTTTTGCTGCGTTGGCAGACATATTCAGAATAGATTATCTTTCAAATTCCGGAGCAATCCGTTATTATTTTCCCGATTTTGTGGCAGTACAATTAGTTGGTAAGAAAAAGGTGTTCTGGATTTTAGAAACTAAAGGTCGTGAATACCCCGATCTTGACAACAAGAACAAAGCGATAGAGCGCTGGTGCAAAGCAGTATCAGAACAGACAGGTTACGAATGGAAATATTTGTTAGTTAAACAAGTAATATTCAATGTGGATAAAAAATCAACGAAAACTTTAAAGCAGTTATTAGATAAAATTAATAGTCAGGCAAAAATTGAATAAGTCAATACATCTGCAAGCACATTTAAAAGCTCCGCTAGCCACCGCTAACTATTTCAAAACCAGACAGAAATAACACTTCCCGCCCCAAAAATGATTTGGTTATTGAAACTTTTGTTGTGAATTCTTCGTTAGTCAGATGAGAAGAATCATTTGAAAAATGGAATTAGTCACATAAAGTGACAGAGTATGAATCAAAAATTTAAAAGATGAAAAAATTAAAATTAGGATTGATGGTTATCTTGTCTGTATGCATGATTGTTGGCATGGAGAGTTGTAAAAGGTGTAAAGGAGAGGATCCCGGTGCCAGGGTTGTTAATAATGGAACCAGTGTAGCCAGTGTGCAGATTAAAACATCCGGGGGTTTCACGGTAAATATCAATAATGTTGATCCAGGTACGGCTTCACCTTATAGCAACTATGCCCCGGGAGAGATTACATTTACAATTACAGTTGACAGCAAGGAATATGTGAAGACGGTTCAAATGGACCAATGTTATAATTATGACATTGTAATTGACAAGGATAATAATATTACATCAACATCAATAGAAAGAACAAGATAAGACAACAGAGAGCCTGCCCTGTGCTGGCTTGCCAGGAGGAATAAACCCAAAGAAGGGTGTCTTAAAAAGGGCACCCTCTTTTATTCTTTCTCCGTAAGGCGTACTTGAATCATACCAGTGACCTCCTGCCTTTCAGGCATTAATCTCTCTTCTTCTTTCACTCTATTTCTTCCAAAATACTGATATTGCTAAAAATAAGGTAATTAGAATATGAATTATATGATCCTGAAAGGTTGCAAAAGGAATTTTGTTTAACTTGTAGCGTAGTTTGAATGTAAAAAGTCAGTCAGCAGTAATATTCACTGCAAGTGGCAGGCGGATAAC
>JAGVVH010000503.1 GCA_019135895.1 Bacteroidota bacterium
GCCCGAATCAAAAAACATTAAATCCAAACTTTTAAAAATGGATGATGAACAATCCGAACTTTTTGAAATTATTCAAAAAGTTTTTTAGGGTGTTGCATTGCGGAAAACAGGAAAGATTTTATAAAAACAACGACTCTTTTTGTTCAATAAATAATGAACAAATAATAAGTATCTGAAAAACAATAAAATACAAAATGTAAGAAACAATTATTATTTGGGAGCATCAAAAAAAATAATAAAAGACTCTTGAGAAATAAAAAAAGATAATTGTCAATTTAGAATTAGCAAGGCAATATCAGATTCTTCCTGTCATCTTCATGATACCGTCGATAATGGTCAGTGGATGAGGTGGACAGCCGGGAATATATAAATCGGGTTTATATTGTTCAAAAAAAGTGCGGTTCAAGGCGGGACTAGTATTAAAAACGCCTCCGCTGATAGCACAAGCTCCAACAGCAATGATAATTTTGGGATTTGGAATAGCTTTGTAGGTCAATTCCAGCGCTGCAAGACTATTTTCAACCAGGGCTCCCGTCACGACCAATCCGTCGGCATGGCGCGGTGAAGCCACAAATTCAATGCCATAGCGACTCATATCAAAATTAACATTGTCGGCTGCATTGAGTTCCATTTCGCAACCGTTGCAGCTTCCGGCAGAGACAAGACGCAGTTTTAAAGAGCTCCCAAAAAACCTGTAAATTTCTTTTCTTACCAAATCAGGATTGAAATCAACAACTTCTGTATTGGCATTCACTTTGAGCAAGTGAATGTCATTAGATGCAATCTTGTAATTATTACTAAATTTAATCATATTGGCAGGACAAACCTTTGAACATTCATTGCAGAAGAGACAAAGACCCATATCAATCGTTAGCGGCTGCAAGGTAATGGCATTTGTGGGGCAAAGTTCAGTACAACTTTTGCAACCTGCCACACAAGAAGAAGATTCAATCACAGGTTTTCCGGCATGCTGTTCTGGTAAATTGACCTGCTGCAAATCCTTAATGTATTGCTTTCCCTGATGTTTTATGATGTTTATGGTACGTATCATAGTTGCATTGTTTTATAGGTCATTGCCGCAATAAGACAAATTGAAACTTTTATTGCAAACCGGAAAATCGGATATATCGTTATTACGAACTGCCAGAGCCAACGCCATCCAGTTGTGCATAGAGGCATCTTTCACTTTATAGTTTTTAAGGGAACCATCGGCATTCGTCACTGCACAATGGCAAATTTCTCCCCTCCATCCTTCCGTAAGAGAAATAACAAAGCTATCAGAAGCACTTTTTGAGGCAAAACTGTTAGTTGTCTGACTTGCATTTGTCTCATATTTTGCAAGCATTTGACGGATATAATTCAGAGACTGACAGATTTCCAGATCACGCAGTTTGGCTCTTGCTTTCACATCACCACTTTCAAGGAGAATGGGGAGATGATCAATGTTGCGATACCATGCATAACCATGAGAAGAGCGTATATCGCGATTTATGCCGGCCGAACGGGCAGCCATACCCACAACTCCGATCATTCGGCTCTGTTGTTCAGTAACAATCCCTACTCGTTCAAAACGAGCAAGCACACTGGGCATATCAAACATCTTGTTAGCAACTTCAACATAGCGTTTTTCAAAGAGATCTAGATTATTATTTATTTTGGCAATCAGTTCCTGATTTAAAGGATAAGGCTCTTTTCTGCATCGAATTAATTTCCGTCCAAAACGATTACCGCACCAAATAAGAAAAGTATTGATAATAATAGTACGGAGACCCTGAAGAACAGCACTTCCAAGTTGGAAGGCCACATCCGTGCACAATGCCGACAAATCGGAAGTATGAATAGCAATTCTCTCCATTTCTGCAGCAATCGTTCTGGATAGCTTAGTATTTTCACTGATTTCAACACCATTCAGAGCTTCCATAAGCTGGACAAAAGCAGTACTATGGCTTATAACAGTATCACCGGCAATACTTTCGGCAAGCATTGTCTGCTGAAGAAGTTTATCCTGTTGCAGCATCATCTGTTCAATTCCGCGGTGCTGGAAGCCAAGCTCAATTTCAAGATGCAGGACTTTCTCCCCATTACAAATAAAACGAAAATGTCCCGGCTCAATGATGCCCGCATGAATAGGACCGACACCCACTTCATGCAACTCATGACTATTCATTTTAAAGAAAGGATAATTGGCAATTTGAGAATCTTTATTATACCTGTCAAACGGATATCTCAAAGGTTTCAGCCAAGGGTGGTTTAAAAACTCAACGCCATACTTTTCATATATTTCTCTTTCAAAAATTTGCATTGAAGTAACAGCAGGTGTTAAGGATTTCAGGGAAGATTTATCATCAAGATTTTTAGCAAAAGAAGTTACTAAAATTTTATGTGTGACATCATCAGCAATACAACAGATAAAGCGCACTATTTCTTTATTTTCAGGAAAGGCATAATAGGCAACACAGTGGCAATTGGGATTTTCTAACAATTTTGAAACCTCCTGATAAAAAATATCATAGTGCACCAAGGGGATTTGCTGCAAAGGAATCGTGTTATTATTTTCAATGCTTATGAAGTTCATGTCGGTATTACTTAGGTAGGGTTATTAAGGCATCCTGAATCAGTTCTGACAGGAAAGGCGGTGGGGCAATGCTAATGTAAAGTGCTCCCAGTAAAAGAATCAACTGCGGAATAGTTTCCCATTTGCTGATTTTTTCACCTTTTTCCAATAGGTCGGGATTAATATTTCCGAATAGAATTTTAAAAAAGTATTTGGCAATTGTATAGATAATAAAGCAGAGCAACAGCATGACAATGACGGCAATAACAATATAATCACCCTTGAACATGGCGCTGAAGAGCATAAATTCCGAAAAGAAAAAGCCTGAAGGTGGTATTCCCGACAGCATAATAAAAGCGAGAATAATGACAACAGCACCAATAGGATTAACTGAAAAGTATTTCCCAAGGTAATATACTTTCTTAGTCTTGTAGAAACGGATAATTTGTCCAATCTGATAAAAAATACCGGATTTAACCAACGTGTGAATAATCAAGTGAAAGATAGCAGCAAACCAGGCTATGCCGCCAACTCCGATAGCGAGAGCTACCAAACCCATATTTTCAACGCTTGAATAAGCAATCAGCCGTTTTATATTTTTAACCTTAACCATATAAATGGCAGCCACCAGTATTGACACTCCTCCGAGGATAATCAGAACATGGCTCATCCAGCCTGCCACAGGAGAATGAGACAATAGTGTAAAGAAACGAAAAATTGCCACAAAGCCAACATTCATAAGGGAAGTAGAGACCATAGCACTCACAGGACTTGGGGCCACCGAGTGTGCATCAATACAAACCGTATGCAGGGGAAAGACCCCCATCTTGACACTGAACCCGATAACAATCAACAGGAATGAAAGCTGCAACATCAATATGTTTTGAGTATTAATAAAAAGTCCTTGAAGTTCCGAAAAGGTAAACATCGAAGCATTAACCCCGCTGATACTAATATCGAGCAGCAAGATTCCGATAAATGAAAACGACAGTCCGATAGTAGAAACAAAGATATATTTCCAAGTTGCCTCAATCGCTTCGGAAGTACGTTCGTGGTAAATCAGCAAGGCTATGGAAAGCGAAGTGGTTTCAGCAAAAATCCACATTACTCCAATATGGTCAGAAATAAAAACCCCTGACATGCTGGCAATAAATACTACCATTGAAGCAAAATAATAGCTTTTGTGAGCAATTGAATCCTTTCGTTTGGAAAGATATATAAAGCTCTGAATTATAGTAGTTATCGAAACAACACTCAATAAAGTCAGAAAAATTAAGCCCAAAGAATCTACTTTAAAATAGTCTTCAAAACCCGGTTTTCCCCCCATACCAAGATAAACATTCAGTAAAAGCTGACCAATAGTAAAAACAGACATGGCAATATAATGGACAACTTTATGTTTCAGCAGTACCAGAAGTACTGTAATAATAGTCAATATAAAATAAGCAAGTATCATTTAGTCTTTTAATTTACTCAGTTTAGTAATTTCAAAATCTTTTGATATATCCTTGATTTTGCTCAGGAAAAATCCAAATAGCAAAACACTAACCAAAATATCTAGAAGAATGCCCGCATTGACAATCAT
>JAGVVH010000120.1 GCA_019135895.1 Bacteroidota bacterium
AGGTTCATCTGTATAACAGTAGTGCGGATAAACTAAAAAAGCCTGTTTACCGCACCAGTATTCATTGTACACATACATCTGTTTCAGGTCGTTGTCAGAGGGAATATTATTCTCCGGGATCTTCCATTTGGTATCAATAATTATGCTTTCATCTGTTTCTTTATCAAGAATGGTAATATCAGGTCGTATTTTCTTATAAAAATTTGAACTATCTGACTTCCAGAATATTTTAGTGCTCTGTGGCCTTATCTGAAAATTCTCTGGTTTATATCTTGACAATTGCCTGAAAATATACTCTTCCCATAGATCATTCATGTCAAACAGAATGGCCAGAACATGATTTTTCCCTGAAATTATATCAGGCCGGTAATTCAATAGAAGCATTGCAGCAATCTCAATAGCATCTTTGTAACGGATAGTTTTCCTGTCAAAAACAAGGTTTTCGAATGTTGATATTGCAACTTTAATATCACATAATTCCGGGAAAGAGATCAATAGATTAGATACTTTGTCTTTAAGGTAGGGACTTTGACTAAGTTCAGGTATGATTTTCAATGCTTTTAAGAGTATCTGGTTGAAGATATTTTCACGGTCGAAAATCTGGTGTCTTGTGTAAAATCTTTCCTTGTGAACTGAATTTTGTTGAACCTGGTGGGAGAACAATAATTTACCTTTTAATGTGGTTGAGTTATTATTGATGGTTCTATACTTTTTTACCAACCCCTGCCGGATAAGTTTTTCACATTCGTTTATATATATCTCAAAGTAGGCTTCAAGTAAACTGTTCGGTTTAAAACGCAATGCCGCTTTTTCGTGAGCATATACCTGCATCCAATGACATTCACGAAGCATGTCAATCAGAACTCTTTGCCATAAGTCTTTATTATTTTCACCAGGTGATTGCCCGATTTTCGGTAAGATCTCGATTGTCAGATTACCAACCTGAATAACTCCGACATAATGGCGAAACTTTACTCCCTTCGGTAACAGGGTGAAATAATCTCTCTGGTGGATATCATTATACCAACCCAAAGCTTCCCAGTGATGTTTCTGGAAATTCTGGTTGTCAATCAGAAGCTGTTGATGCTCAAAAACCTGTATGGTTTTATTGTTCCTCATCAGGTAAAGTTCGGTTGGTAAGAGGTGTTAGTGTGTTAAAATCAGATATTGTTAATTCTTCAGCAGGTTTAAGCTGGAATTGCCATGACTGGTCGTATTGCATGGCAAGTCCATTACCACCAGAAAAATCTGCAAAGACATTACCATTGACCTGAACATGCGGTTCAAAGAATGAATCACCAAGAACAAGGCCTAATTTCTCATAATCATTATAAAAATATTCTTTAAGAAGGGGCAGAATATTCACTCTGAAGACTCCTTTCAACTGTTCAATATTTTTGACATTCCAAAGCCATGCATGTCCTATTGTGTGATCAGCATCTTTTAATATTGACAATCGGTTATTGATTACGGAGAGCATCTCGGCCAGATTAATGCCATCATCTGTAATTGTCAACTTATCTGGTTCCGGTTGCAGATTAATAAAAGCAAACCTTCTCCTTAAAGCAGTATCAAGTGCTTCAACGGATCTGTCTGCAGTATTCATTGTACCAATAATGTGAAGGTTACAGGGTACTCCGAAGTTTTCCTTGGAATATGGAAGGATAGCTTTCAATGCTTCCTCGGCACCCAACCTCTTATCATCCTCCATCAAGGTGATTATTTCTCCAAAGACCTGGGATACATTTCCTCTGTTGATTTCGTCAATGACGAGAACATATTGTTTCGGGTTTTCCTTTTTGAAATCATCGTTCTTCAGGGTCTCAATAATCCTCTTTTTATCATTGTATGAGTATTCTTTATCTGGTTTAATTCTTGCCTGGGTTTTATTTATGTATTGTGCAGATCTTTGGTTTACAGCATTTAGAACTGCCCAATAAGCTGAAGAATTACTTCCTCCGATTTCTGATCTGAATTGATCGTTGATATTGGTTAACTGGTTAAGATCGGGAAACGCTTTTGCCAGTTTTCCCAAACGATTTTTTGAAACGGTATAATATCGGGTACCATTAACATGCTTAATTTTGATATTATTCTTCTGTGTTATGCTATCTACCAGCACCAGACCACCACTTATCGTTTGTAGTTTTACTTCCTCACCCTTTAGTATTTGTTCACTAACGGAGTCAATATAATCATCATATGCACTTGAAAAATCAAGAGCACTCTCAGTCTCCTGTGTAATATCTTTCTGGACAAATGAAAAAGAGGCATTTACGCACATCTGTTTAAATATACCATCTTCAACAGCATACGATAACTGTTCATCTTCCGATTCAGGTTCAACCGGTTTAATACCCTCAATAAAATCCTCATAACCAAGACTCTGATGAAAAGTGCTGAAAGCTATTTGCCCTTCTTCAATATATTTTTCGAAACGTTTCTTTAAACAGGCTTGTTTTCAACAATAGAAACTGCATAATTGATGCTATGATATGTTTTTCCTGTCCCAGGGGGGCCATAGAGAATATTATTTAGCGACATACTTTTACTTGTTTTAGGTACTTTCGGTTTGACTGGTATTTGAGTACCTGTAATTTTCCCATACTCCTGTGTTAATGTATCAACATGATTGTAAATACTGTTGATAAGAGTAGTCCAGTCTTGTGGGAAATCCTGATTAACCGGAATCCGCAATCTGGTCTCATCTCTTCTTTTTACCCTATCGGCTCTAAATGGATTGTCCTCAATTTTTTCATCAACATCTATTTCGACATCGAAGGCAGGATTATTATTTAGTGTATGAAAGGCAAGTTTAATGAACAACTTGCCATCAGGATGAACACCATTAGGTGAAAAGCCTGTGAGGACATAATTCTTCAGGTTCCCCCCCTGTGTATTGGGTCTTTCTTTGTAATTGATTGTGAAATTTCTCTTTAGCTTATCACTCAACAATATTACCAGGTATTCAAGTTTATTGCGGGTGTCATAAAACCATGATACTGCAGGACTGCTTCCATCATATTTTGATCCGAAATACTGAGTATAATCTTCAAACCCTTTTAAATTGAAATAACTCCTGGCCACCAATTCATCGAATTTCTTGCCGCCTTCATCGGTACCTATTAAATAATGCATCATTGCATCCACCCGAAAGAAATTTTCAATCGCTGGATATTTTTCCAAAAGCTTCTTTTCTGCTGCCAGGATGGCATCGTATTGACTTTTCAGGTTTGCTGAAGGTATTTTGTAACCAAGCTTTTTTAATCCATCAATGCTTTTATTGTTAACTACTACATATTTATGTTTATTTACCCGGTTGAGGTAAATCGTTGCCAATCCTTTCCCAAAGAATGGGAAACTTTCACACCACTGAAGCCATGACTCCAGATTAAAGCCAGATGTAAGTGGTTCAATAATTTTTCCCCGGAATTCTTCATATTTTTTGTTCACATTTTCAATCAATTGCGGAGCAGTCCTGTATCCGCCTGATTGGATTTTTCCTCCTTCTCTGGCAAACTCATTAATGAATTCAATGAATTCATCCTTTGATAATTGGTTCAGTTTGTCAATGGTGATTTGATCTGCATAGAAATCCTCTATTCTGGAATGATTATCATTCCTGAACCATTCGAGAAAAGTTTTTATAAATTCATCCATAGCTACTTTATGAGGTTTTATTTTTTCTCCCGTGCTGCCCTTTTTCAGCCAGTGTTAAATGCCTGTCATTATCTCGTATCTCACCCCATGGTGTTCCTTTTGGATTTTTCCCCCTGTCAATACCCCATTTAATATTAGGTTTCTTGCGCAGGACATCTGCTTCAATAAATGGCCTGATATTTAAACGAACACCATCGTTCAGATCCGGATCCCAGCCTATGGGTTGTTCTTCCAGCGTTTTCCATCTTACAAATATGTCATAGGGTGCTTCTCCTTCAAGGATCAGTTCCAGCTTCTCTTTCAGTTTTTGTGCTGCACTCAGCAATCCTTCCGCACCGCTTTCCATGGCTTTTTTCTTTATTTCACACATCCGTATCCAATCGCCCAGGTAGGTATAGATCAGCTTGGTAAGATTTTCTTTGTTGAGTTTGTGGTAATTCACCAAGGCAGAAAAACCATCATTTCGCCCATCCCAGATGTGCCAGATAAAAGGACGGTTATGGAATACCTTGCAATGCTGAATGAAAAATTCATTGCGTAGCCAACTTTCAAGACTGGAAGACTTTGCATTTTCTTTTTCAAGCAGTTGCTGAATTGTATTATTAGTCCATTCCTCTCCAAAAATCTCCTTCAGATAATCACGCAGCCTATTGGCTGCAGTTTCTTCTTTGTTGACGGAAGGGATACAGATAATCCCATCATTGTCTGATAAATGGTCAAATTTTTTTATCTCCTTGATTAATGCTCTGGCTTCATCCGCTAATTCCATTTCGGTGTCGGACTCTGCAGGCCAACGGTATCCGAGTAAACGGGACAATGCAATTTGCAAAGGTTGATCTGATTTAGTAGGATTTCCATGGAAGAGCCATTGTGTGGGGTCATCACTGTATGGTTTAGGAAGACCTTTGGGGTATTTTTCGGCTGCTACCTTTTGCCAGTGGACAAGGTCGAATGGGGCATCCGCAAGTGTTCCAGGTGCAACACCTAATTTAGCGTCAATTTTTCTAATTTCCTTTGAATATATTCCTGAACTAAGGAAACACCAAATTGGCAATAGATGCTTTTCATCAAAAGGTACAAAAACAGCTCCATTTTGATCAACTAATTCCCCTAAATGAATTGTGACTGGTAAATCACCCATCCGATGTATTAATATACCAATATCTTTTCTCAAATCGACATTTCGCAACACTGCTCCTGGTTCCTTTCCAAGCGGTCCTTTACCATCTAAATAGAATACAACTTGATACGCACCATCATATTCCTTTGTTTTTTCTGCAGTTCTTTGAAATAGGTCAAATTCACTACTTTGATCTACTTCCCAAAAAGTAAAAACATATCTCTCGTTATCACCAGTCTGTAATCCAGTCTTAACAACGCCATATTTAGAAAGCCTTGAAGAAACATTAACCTCTTCAAGTACAACTTTTGAATCTGGATTTTTTAATTGATCTTTTTGTTTAGTTTTTTTAAGATCGGTTGTTTTGAGGGCAGCATCTTTGGCAGCGGCATTAGGAGAATCGGAAACATCTATACCAAAAATCTCCTGGTTATCATCTGGTCGAGCGTGAGAAATTGAAACAAGAATAGCATTTACTACCTCTCCAGAAATTTGACTGAATGCTCCGGAACCTAATCTTATAATAAAATTCCAAGTTTCAGTTTTGAGAAGTCTTTCCCTGAATTTTTTATAAGAAGTTAGAAAGAGCCAATTTTGAGGAATAACTATACTTATAACTCCTTTGATCATTGATGTTTTTAATAAGCGGTTTAAAAATATATTGGCTAAATCCGCTTTTGCATCGGGATAATTCTTCAATGCATAATTGGCTAATACATTATCTTGTTTGCCTCTCGCTAAGTAAGGCACATTAGTAATTTGCAGGGTATATTTTTTTGACAGTAAATATCCTGCCCTGGCTATTCCGGCAGCCATTACCCCCCTTTCAACAAGGTCCTTATCAGTTCCATTTATTAGTGCTTTTTTCAGCACCGGTTGAAGTTGTTCAAAACTGGCTGTATGCAGGTCGGCTTTTATAGTGGATGGATCAAGTAGACTTCCTAACTCAGGTGCCATTTGAAAGTGATCATAAAGCATTGCCATTCCATTTTCCATCCTTACTTTATCATCTTCCCGGTCAACCTTACCTACCAGTTTTATCCAATCTTCCCTTTTCCCTTTTGGGGCAATGCCGCTACAGGCCAGATTCATTTCAGGAAGGTCTTTATATCTTCCGCAGAACTTCCATGAAGTTAATGCCAGATTAAAAGCTGCGATTTGAGTACAACGTTGATCTATTTCAAGTCCATGAAGATTTTCCTTTATTACCCTGTCTGTTGCTTCTTCTTTAGTTAATCCTTCATCATACATCCGAAGGTTCACCAATACATTAAACAATGAAACCACAAAATGACCAGACCCCATACAGGGATCCAATACAGTTATTTCTCCTGTCCTGTCAGGCCATCCTTCAAATTTACCGGCAGCCGGTGTGCCATCTTCAAGAACCCTTAAATACTCGAACTTCATCGGTGGTTTTACTCCGGGATTTCTGCTTACCCACCAGGCACCTATTGTATTATCAATGAGGAAATGAACCATGTATGGTTCTGTGAATAGCTGTGTCACTGCTGGTAGTTTCTTGCCATCAATTTTATCGCCACTTTTGTTTATGGCATCCTTGGCTTCACTTTGCCAGAACTGGTACACCCAACCTAAAGAATCATCAGCAGTAAAAATATAGTTGTCAAGTCCTTCAAGTATTTCTTCGAGT
>JAGVVH010000320.1 GCA_019135895.1 Bacteroidota bacterium
AGACTGGGAAAGGCAAAAGAGCAATCAAGTTTCGAAAAATTGCCCAACAAGAAATGGAATATTGTAAAGATGCTGTACCATGTTGGATTATGCCTTTATATAAGGTTGCAGAAACAGTTCAGCCAGAACAAGAGATGTACGATTATGTTATTATTGATGAGGCAAGTCAACTTGGGCCTGATGCAATATTTCTGCTCTACATTTCCAAAAACATTATTATTGTTGGAGATGACAAACAGACTTCTCCTGAATATATTGGCGTGGATGCAAATACAATGACTCCCTACATAAAGCGTCATCTGGATGGAATTCCATTTTCAGATTATTACGGAACGGAATCCAGCTTTTTTGACCTTGCTAAACTTTTCTGTGATGGAGTTATTGTCCTGAGAGAACATTTCAGGTGTATGCCTGAGATAATTGAATTCTCAAACCGTTATTTTTATACTCCAGAAGGAAAAGGACTTTACCCACTTAAACAGTATTCAGAAAACCGTCTTGAACCATTAGTTACACAGTATTGCGCAAAAGGTTACACAGAAGGAAGTGGTGCAAACATAATAAATGAACCTGAGGCTATCCAAATTGCTGAAGTAATAGGCAAACTAGTTGAAGACGAAAAATATAAACGAAAGACATTTGGAGTAATAACACTCCAGGGAAATCAACAAGCAAGTTTGATTGAAAACCTTCTTTTGAAAAGAATTAAAATTATTTGCGGAAACTCAGCCTCTTTCCAAGGTGATGAAAGGGATATAATTTTTTTGAGCTTAGTTACGGCTCACAATCACAAACGGTCTGCGCTTGTAAAACCTGAAGACGAAAGAAGATTTAATGTTGCTGTAAGTCGAGCCAAGGAGCAGATATGGCTATTCCATTCGGTACAATTGGACGATTTAAACAATAAAGATGACTTACGATACAAATTATTAGACCATTTCAAAAATTACAATTCATACCAACCAATTTTCCATACACCGATTGAAAGACGAATAGGTACACAACCTGAACCTTTCGAAAGTTGGTTTGAAGTGGACGTTTACAACGATCTTATCAGAAAGAAACTAAGTGTATTACCTCAATACAAAGTTGCCAATGGTCGTTATAGAATCGACATGGTTGCTCTGCTCCCGGACGGCACCAAAATAGCTATTGAATGTGATGGTGATAAATGGCATGGCCCTGAACAGTATCAAAATGATGTAATGCGTCAAAAAGTGCTTGAAAGATGTGGTTGGCAGTTTTTCAGAGTCCGGGGTTATGAATACTACACAAATAGAGAGAAAGCATTAGAACCACTTTGGAATATGATTCCTGTACTTGAGGACAATGAATCAGAATCTCTTTTACAATCGCGAGAAGAAATACAAGTCAAAACGGGTGATTCATTAGAGATAATAAGTACAGAGGTGGATCTTGAAACAGATGGCGACGAAACTACACGAGAACCTTTTGAGCAAGTATCTTCACGCGCAATAACAGATAAAATACTTCGATATTTTAACCTTTTTAAGTCAGGCACATATGTTCTTACTGTTGACAAGCCCCTAGAAGCTGACTATGTTATTCCGATTCTCGAATGCCATCAGAAAGGATTTCTATTACAATGCTACCAATCAGGCCATATAAACAAGGTGCATATTCCTATTTTACTTGCCAGAAAAATTGGGAAGGAGTATCTGAATGGATTGAACAAAAATGATCAATTGGTAAATATTCAGACTATTGATTCTGAAGGAATTATTGGGATTTACTTTGACGAGAATGGCCGCAGAAAATTTAAGGCTCATTTAACTGAAAATATTTCTACACGAGAGCAGCTACACCTACAAGGCTATAAAGTGATCTATAATGAATTTGACAGCATTGAGTATAGATTTTTACCATTGGAAATTCTAAATGAAATCAAACGTTTAGTTTTTCAAAGTTTCACAGCAACTGGCAAACCTAACGACAATAATTATTACGACTCTGAATGGTCGATACTAAACCGGTATTCAAACAAGAGTGAAGAACAATATCAACGAAAAGAAGATCTTATACCACATCCCATTATTGACAACAGAATTGGTCTTAATAGTATGGTTAAAATAAAATACGTAGAGATCAATAAAGAATTTATAGTGAAATTAGTAGACTATGATACTAGCGGCGGCGAGTTTATTGATGGGGTACAAATTGTGAATATCTTAAAACCATTAGGCGCATCAATAAAAGGAAAAACAATTGGTGACAGGGTAAAAGTAGGCGACAAGGATGTTGAGGTGGAAATAATTGACATACGATAATTCATGAATCCAATGCCAATTAGCTCCATACATTGCCACCAAGTTGCTGCAGCCAAAACTGCACATAAGCTTGGCAAAGAGTGTATCTTTTTGAAGCCTTCCCTAAAAATGATATAATACTTCCGTAAATTCAGACCACAGGATAAGATTAATGAAGCAAAACAATATATAGAAAGCAAGCAAAACGAAAACCACATAACAATTACTCAAAGACTTAACCAACAAGATAAAGAATTAAAACTCTTAAAAACAGTTTTGTTTGTAGTATGCGGGCTTATCATTATCGGCATTATTACAACTATATTCATCTAATAAACACAGATATAATGAATTACAAAGTGAAATTGAAAACATAATGCCGAACCCCATAACGTAGGTGCGGCATTATTGCATAAGAGTACTATTAATTAGATTATTAACAAACGGACGATGATCATAGATACCACATTTAATATACACTATGATGACTTTTGAGCAGAGGATAAACCAATTCAGAGATGAATATGAACAGATTTTTCTTGACTATTTTAATAGCTACGAATCTGGTTTGAAGAATCTTTCAGATGAATACAATGCCATCCTGGCTGAGAGAGAAAGTAGAAATATTTATGAGGCTTGGGAGTTTTCAATTTTTGGTATCATAAAATTCAAAAGACCTGAAGAGAATCTGCACTCACCGCTCTTGGCAGAACTTTTAGACACACGTGGTTCTCATGGGCAAAAAGATACATTTTATAAGTTATTTATCAAAAGAATTCTTGGCCCTAATGACTCTGAAAATTTTATCAATGATAATCCAAACGACTATCTTTTAATAGAAGAGGAAAAAATTAAGAATAAGAATGATCAGGGTAGAATAGATATTACTATCAAATCAAACGATCCACAAAAAAGTTTGCAATTATTATTGAAAACAAATGGGACAGCGGCGATAGTTGTTTTGACCAGATTTATAAATACTACCGGAATTATTCTCATCCTACTGGGAAAGCCTACACAGATAAAAATTTAAGGGTTATTTACCTCACCAAGTACGGCAATGATCCTGGCAAGGTAAAAGACAAACGTTTTGCAGCATTTTTAAAGGATAAAAAAGGGAGTGTTTATTTTCCAATATCTTATTTAATACATATCCAAGAGTGGCTTGAAGAATGTATAAAACAATGCCAATCACCAAAAGTCACACACATAATTGAACAATACTTAATTTTATTAAAATATGGCATCAGAAATTGACGATAAAAAGTTCGAGTTGATAACTAGAACAGAAAATTTTGATTTTGCATATGATATAGTTGAGAACTTTCAGTCTATTAAAGAACGACTAGTTCATGAATTTTGGGACTTGCTCCTCAAAAGATTTCGAAACGAAAACCCGGATTGTAAAATAGATGACTCATTAGAACAACAAGTCGATATCAAATACAAGGCATTTAATGATGTTACTTATTATTTCAGCATTATTGATGACCATTTCGAATATGGGATTTATTTTGCAAATAATGGATCAAAAAAGAAAATTCAGGAATTGGAGTCTTTCTTTAAAGAAAGCTTTAATGAAGATATGAACGACGAAGAGCAAAAGTTATCTTTTTTTTATGACATTGAAGATGAGGACCTAGATTCACTATATGGGCTAAAGAAGCTCTTGCCGGCAAACAGAGATCAGCTGATTGAGAAGTACATCAAAGATTATCAAAAGAAATATAAAGCCATATTCAAGTTATTATCTAATTATTCTAATAGGCGAAAAAAAATAAAAAGCTTATAACTCATATAGAACCTTGAAAAGTGCAGTTTGAGTGGTTTACGATAGATATTCAAAAAACCCGGCACATGAAAAATCGCTTCATAATCTTTCTCCTACTTACCCTACTACCCTTTGGGTTATATAGCCAGACGTTCCAGGTGAAGGTCGTCGGGATTTCTGATGGGGATACCTTTACGGGATTGAACAGCGACAACCTCCAACTGAAATTCAGGATACACGGGATCGATGCGCCGGAAAAGAAGCAAGCCTATGGAACGAAAGCCAGGGAACAACACGGCACGTTGATATTTAAGCAAAACGTAACCGTCGACGTGAACGACCGGGATAGATGGGGCCGGTATATCGCCAGGGTTGCAACAGAGGACGGGAGGGATGTCGGGAAGGAGATGATTGAAGCCGGGCTGGCCTGGCATTAAAAACATTACGACAAGTCGGAAGCGTATGCGCAAGCGGAGCAGACAGCACGGGATAACAAAAGGGGGTTATGGAGAGATCCGGGGCGGTCGCGCCATGGGAATTTAGACACAAGAAATAACTAGGTATATACAACTTTAAAACATCAAGGTATGACAAAAAAGAAAAAAATGAATTTAACCGATGCCAAGATAAACTCGATTAAGAAGAATCTGTTTCACCGTTCATTAGATATTATCGGAGATTTTCATAAGTTTCCGTGGCATCAATACAAGGGAAATATTGATACAGATCAAATAAATTCTTCCCAAGCGATAGCTAT
>JAGVVH010000064.1 GCA_019135895.1 Bacteroidota bacterium
AACTTTGGCAAAATCACAGTCGAAAAGGAGTGAAAAATTCATGTTCCCGGAAACTGACATTTGTGAGATGACCTGAAAAAGCTCGGGGGGCATTGCTCTGAAGAAGGTGGCAGCATTGAAATTTCGTTCTTTGATGGCAAAGACAAAATGTACATTCTTCTTTTTCTCATACCGGATATAAGGATGAACTTTAAAGCCATTGAGCAACATTACTGAGGTGGAATCAATGACAATAGAGCCGGGATTGATGGCAACATCCAGGTCAAATGAAGCGGCATCAATTTTTACTGTTTGGTCTGCAATTTTAGCATGATAAAATTGACAATTGTCAATCCTCCCCCCAACAGAAAAGGTGGCATTGTCAACATCCTGATTCTTAACATCTAAACTAAATGCCAGCTCATGAAAGGCCAGGTCAATCTTGAACATTTTCTCAATAAAAGGGAATTTCCCCACTTTATCCGCCCCTTCATCCAATGATAAAATGCCGGCAAAGTAATTTTTTTCGGCATCTACTTTTCCTCTGATATTCCATTTTGAACCTGAAAAACCGTTTTTTACTACAATAGCTCCCGTTAACTGTTTCTCTACTATTTTTATACTTTTCATATAGTAATCGGTCCTGACGGAATCCATTTTAGAAACAATCGTGATAGACTTGGAATGCAGATCTTTTGGGAAACCCCTGGTGAGAAGGTCAAGATAATGGTTGATTTTCTTTGGATAGTCTGTCACCTGTTTTTTAGCTTTTACTCTTTTCTGTGGTTCCAAAAAAGCATAGTTATGAAATCGGCCATGCTGAAAAAGGGCAATTTTGCATTTCAAATCTGTCAAAAGTAGAAAAGTATCTCTGGAGTTATTTTGAATGATACTTAAATCTTTAATACTGAGTTCAGAATAATGCCTGACAGATATATCGCCGATAGTGATTGAAATGTTTTTTTCTTTTTCAATTTTGTCAATTTTATTGTGTAAGTATGTCTTGACAAATATAGGTGCCAGCAATAATAAAATGATGGCAATGAAAGCTATTCCGGAAGGAATTATCTCTTTTGTCCTAAAACGATTAGAACTCCATAAATGCTTTAATTTCAATATAATTGAAACAATTGCCGAATGAATGTTTTGTAATATCTTCATAGTGCAAAATTATAAAAAATAGTTATGGCAGAAAAAAGAAATAAGGGTCCTAAATTGAAATTAAAAACTGATTTTGTAGTTTTAAAAAATTGTGTATTTTTGCAGCCTTAAAAAAGGCGGGGTAGCTCAGTTGGTTAGAGCGTCGGATTCATAACCCGGAGGTCACGAGTTCAACTCTCGTTCCCGCCACAAAAAAAGTCAGCATATTGCTGACTTTTTTTTATGTGTTTGAATTTATTTTTATCTTTGTCAATTCAAGTTAGCAGGTTGATTAGTATTAACAGTAACTTCATACCTTAAAATATTATGGATCCCAACAAATTTAATTTTTATAAGTGGAGCTTTGGAGACCGCTACGATGGTTGGCGTGTGAGGAAAGTCGATACGGTATTTCGTATTATTCCATATTTCCTTAGAACCCGAATTGATTCGCAGAATTTCTTTGAAGAGAAACTGCCGATTGACGGCATTGAAGCTTTTATCAAACAGCACAAAGAAGATATTCCCGATTTATCAATTATGCATATTATTATTGCTGCTTTGGTTCGATTGATTTCTCAACGCCCCAATTTAAACCGGTTTGTCATTTGGAATAAAATTTTTGCCCGAAACCATTTGAATATCTCTATTGCGGTCAAAAAAACGGGTCGGATGTGGTGGCCGCTATTATCGGCAAATTACCCGATTTTTTATTGCGCTTTACGGTTTTTTCTCTGCTATCCATGGACAAGGTGGGGATAATGCCAAAGATTATCAATAAAGTTAGTCCGTGGCATTGCAGCATTTTCCTGACCAATATCGGCTCTATTGGGGTTGAATCTATTTACCACCATTTGTACGAATTTGGAACCTGTAGTATGTTCGTGGCTATGGGTAAAAAAAGCAGGGAAAATTTATTGGATATGGATGGTAATGTCGCGGCACAAAAAAGTATTCTGCTAAAATTTGTCCTCGATGAACGCGTTTGCGATGGCTTTTACTATGCCTCTTCTATGCGTTCACTCAACAAAATTTTGCAAAATCCGGAACAACTGCTCACTCCTCCCGAATCCTTTCGGGTTGATGAAGGAGTCGGCAGAAAACGGGCAGATTTGATGAGTTGATGTAGAGATGCAATGATCCACCAATGAGCATTTTTATAGAAAAATTCCTAACCGATTTGCTGTTTTATTCTTGTGATGTGCCTATTATATTTTATTTCGTGTAAATTTGCACTTAAAAAAAGTTACCATCTTATGAAATCAATCAGACTTCTACTATTCTTTACATTCCTTTTTACTGCCTCACTGTTTGCACAAACTGATACGCTTAATCGCATAGATGCCAGAGGAAAGAAACAGGGCTATTGGAAAAAATATGATAAGGAATTGCTCATTTATGAAGGGCGTTTTTTGAATGATGTTCCTGTCGGTGAATTTAAATATTATCACTCCAACGGGAAATTAAAAAGTGTTACCATCTTTCTGAACGGGACACATAAGGTTCAAACAACGCTGTATGATGAAAATGGGAAGAAATCTGCTGAAGGCCTTTTTGTTGATCAGCTTAAAGAAAAATTATAAAAATGGTCTCAAAGAGGGTAGTTGGAAAACCTATTCTGCTCAGTCCGGAATTTTATTGGAGGAAGAAACCTATTCGCAAGGGGTATTAAATGGTGTTAAAAAAACCTATTATACTGATGGCGATTTAAATACTTCTATCCAATACATTAACGGAAAATTGAATGGCGTGGTGGAAGCCTATCATCCGGATAATATATTATTGATGAAAGGGATGTATCATAATGACCTGATGATTGGAAATTGGGATTATTATGATATCACCGGCAAAATTAGAAAAACTGTTGTGTATGAGAAGTCAAAATCGCCCAAAACTTATCTCTATTTAGCCATCGGGGGGGCACCCCAAAAGTTAAGTTTGGATGGCTATTAATGTGGTGACTACCAACTCTAAAATATTGGTTGCGGATGAACAGATGGAATCTATTAAGCTATGGCTTGATATTATCGACTTTGTTCCGGTTAATAAGTCATTCCTTGTCGCCTATAATGCTATCAAAGGTTATCAAGAACTCGAAGATGGCAGAATCTTGGTGAAGCTGAAACCGGCACCTTCTACTGATGTTATTTCTGAGGGAGAAGATGCCAAATTTGTAAAATCTCTCTTTAATAAGGAAATCCCGAAAGAGGAATAAAAATATTATTTTCTTTTGGGCGCCCCGGCTCGCTACGCTTCGCCGTCGGGCTTTCCGCTACAACTCCGCAGGCGTTTGGCTATGGGGCTCATGGTCGCGGACGCCCCAAAGCCCCCGCCTTTGCGGTGTTTTCGCTACTATCCCTGGCGCGGATTGAAAGAGATTGAAAGAGATTGAAAGAGATTGATTGGCGCGAAATTAAGATTGAATGAGATTGAATAAGATTGATTGAATATAAAGATTGCCGATGGAGTGGTATATCCCGCTCGGCAATGTTCTGCGAACTTGCCGGAAAACAATTTCCACATCTTCACATCTTCAAATCTTCAAATTTCCACATCTTCAACCACCCCGTCATCCGGCGAGGACGAGGAATGTTCTCTGTCGGCAATATTCTTCCGAACTTGCCGAAAAAAATTCAAAACTAAACACTTACTTCGCATTAGGGA
>JAGVVH010000023.1 GCA_019135895.1 Bacteroidota bacterium
GGATTGAGTGTAAATAATTCTTTGTTCTTCATGACAAAAATATGATTAGGCGGTTATGGGTCTGGCCAGGTAACTCCATCCGTCCCTGGCATCGAGCAAACGGTAATGATTTTTTTCAAATTCCCCGGGGAAGAATACAAGAACCCTTCCTTTGAAGCTGCCGGAGCATCCGTTCAATATGTCCGAAATACGATTGAAACCAAACAATGATGAAATATCTCTTATCACTATCAGTGTATTATCGTCCACAATATGATTTTCAATTTCAGATGTTAGGTATTGGATGGCATACTGCTTAAACTCGACCTCAAGTTGATCTACGAGTGTTTCCGGATCGTTGAAATATTCTTCCTTATACTCATGACTTGCCATCCAGTCTGGGAAACACTTTTTCATATGGTCGCTGTTTCAAAGTCCCCAAGGCGCAGGTCAATTTTCCTTTGTTCAGACGGATCATAGACCAGGAACCAGATTCTTTCCTGTCCGGATAAAGCCGTTGTCCATGGTTCATTAACTACCAGTTCAAAGGCTGACAATAGCTGATCAATTTTCGAAGCCATTTATATTTAATTTGTTTAAAAGGTTTTTAAATGTGATAGAGGTTATACTCCCGGCATACTGGTATTGGAGAAGGTCTCTTTTCGCTGCTTCAATCGCAAGAGAGCGAATAGTTCTTTCATCCAGTGTGAGTGCCTTCACCCAGTCACTTGTTAATATAAAATCTCCACGTAAGCCATTCAGGTAAGCCATAAAAATGGCAAATGTCAGGACCAGGTAATTGATCTCCGGTTGGGTTCTGATATTTTTTACTTTCCCGGTTATGAATCCAGCCTGTTTCCAGGAACTGGCAATATTCTGTGCCATTGATCTTTTTGTATTTGCAGAATATTTCTGCGGATAAAGATTTTCGATATTACTTTCAATGCTTTCAACCGTTACCTTTTTCCCGATCTCGGTATTGTTTATGACTGGAATGCTGTTTTTAAGTTGATAATCGTTTCCGATGGCGTATATAAGTGCCAGTAGAGGCTTATCCCTTTCATGTGCGATGCTCCAGAAATGCTTAAATGCCATAAACTGAGGTTGTGAAGCATCAAGATCATATAAACTTTTCAGGTACCTGGAAGTTTTTGTAATACCGGATTGGGTTGCTTTGCTAATAACATTCTGCTTTAAAGTGTCATAATAGTTGTCACTTTCAATGCCATGGTTCATCACTTTCGCCAGTTCCGCAAACATAATTGTTCTACTGGTATGTATAGTTTTCTCTGGTTTCACTGATTGCAAATTATTTACTTATGATTAGGTCCTTAACATCCACATTCAGGAGTTTCGCTATTTGATAAAGCACTTCAAGGGATGGTTGTCTGCGATTCTGCACATAGCTGTTCACCATATTATAGCTTTTGCCCAGTTTTTCGGCCAACCATACCTGCTTGATTCCTTTATCATCGAGTACTTCTTTGATCCGGTTCATGGTTTATGCATTAAATTGAGTATGAAGGTAAAAAAATATCTCAATGAATGAGATATTTTAAACAAACTTATAAATTATAAAATGAGTTCCGGTGCAGGCCTGGAATAGACTAATTGATTGAAGAAACTACTTGGTGTTTTATTTTAGACTTCACAAAGTTGAATCTCAACCACCAAGTTTCGTAACTCTTTTTTCATCAGGAAAACGCCTGTTCGCATGTTGCATCCCATTTCTTTTTAAAATCATGGTAGATTTCATGGCTATGAATTGATAATTCTTCATCAGTATAAATCAGATTTAATAATGCAAGTATCAGCCTATTATGTATATCAATATATCTCATCTTAACAATATTGTCAATTCGCATAACGAAATATATTGTGTCACCATAAGACTCATCTCCAGGATACTTTTCCTTGGTAAGGAATAACAGGAAGTAAAAGAATATGATTTCAAACTCTGTCAATGTTATTGGGAACAAGGAGATATATTCAAAATAATAAGAACGGACAATGCTAAAACTCTCTTCATCGAAAAGTAAAGATGATTTCTTGTTTAGTATTTCCTTTGAACAGACAATATCATAATCATAAGTAGGTGCATTTTTGAAAATCTTCCCATCAAATTCACGGTCACAATATACCAGTATTCTTTTCATGGCTTTTTGACTTTCAGCATTAATAAAATCGTTCACAATATTGAAAGTTTCACGAGTGGTCTCATGATTTTCATTATCATTCATAATCCCATTATCTCTTATATGTATTTTCCAGTTTATTATATCGCTGGGGTACGAATGCTTTATAATGGCTCTTCCTAATTGGAAAGTTAAACTGTCACTAAATTGGTACCAGGAATTTTCATTAAATCCCTGGATTTTGTCTTTAATATCATTGTGACTAAGAATTTGAAGTAAAAGTTTCTGTGATATTTCATCAGGACTAAAACTTCTGATTTCATTATGGCTCCTGTAGCCATAATCAATTTCATTATTCATGGTATAATATTTTTAAAATTGGATGTTTTATGTAAATATTTATCATCCGGGTTATTTTTCAAAGCCAGCTGAATTAACTGACGTGTATAAGTTGCAATTTTTAAATAGGCACCGTCAGCTTGTTGTTTAATCTGGCTGTATAATGCATCCTCAACCCATAAGTTGATTCTTTTAATTCCCTTTTTCTTCATAACAAATTATTTTAAATCGAAATTATTTTTCATATAAATACTGTGGCTGTTGGAAAAAGACTCAAAAAAATTCAATAATCCACATCTTTTTTCTTTACGGTTCCAATTGTCACAAGCCAGTTGACTTTTCAGACATCTTATTACTTGGGTGATTTTTTTCAGATGATCAGGAATTTATTCCGCTTCTGATCTATTTATAGATAGGTGGAAAAATGTATTTGGATCTTAAAGGAAAATAGTTATGAATCAACAGGATCAAATCAGCAGCATTATTGGATTCAGGCCATCGTTGCCGGAATCAATGAAAATAACGTTCATAGGCCTAAAGTTCAAATTAAGCAAATCTGAAGTCATCAGAGAACTTCTTACAGGACAATGGACTCTTAATGAATTATACTTAATTGCCACCAAGATTAATTCCAGAGAAGGACCATTGATGCTGCCATATATTAAAGCAGTGTTCACTCCTTCAATGAGTGTTGAGGATATCGTATATGCAAGCTACAAACTCTATGCTGATGAAATTCTTGACTTGAAGAGTCTTGAAGAATCAATTGTATCGAAAATCACTAAAAATCAGGCGAATATTTAATTTTCGAATTCGAGTTCTAAGTCTTTGATCTCTCTAACAAGTGCGTACCATTTTACGATGTATTTCATTTTTTTTCGACATTTCAGCGAAAAAAATGAATTCTCAACTATTTATAAGAAACGAATGTAATACATGAACGATTTAAAAATTGAAACCGAAAAATTTGACAAAGTTATTACTGTAAGAATGACTGATGAAGATTACAGGCTCCTGAAAAGTGTAAGTCAAAATTCAGGCAAAAATGTTTCCACCACCATCAGGTACCTTATTAACATGGTGACTGGAATTGTGAAAAATAACCGTAAAAGCAAATAGCTATGTTTTGACCAGGGAATTGAACATAAGGCAGGATAAGAGTAACTATAGGTCTCTTATACATCTTGATAGGTTAAGCATAACTTTCAGACATTGGTCTGGTTCAACTTTTCAGGACATCCGGAATCCCGATAATATACCTGCCGAACAAGTATTCAAGAATATCAGTTTAATACATGATAAAAAACCCGGACCCGGAGCATTTTACCATACATTCATTGTTTATTATAATGGTTTACTGGTAGGGAAACTCCATACAGCCACAAAAGTGCTAAAGCATGAACTTCAGTTTGACTTTTCAAAGGAGATTTTCTATTCTTTTCACCCGGGATTCTGGTATGAAGTTTATTGTGCACTTAAAATCGAACTTGGCCTTATTTACAACAATATAATGTACCTGGAGATATCAATTGATACAAATAAAGACCTTGTAACACAGTTCGCTTTTTATTTCAATAACTGTTTAAATAATAAACTCAGAGTGAGTGACCGTTACTTTTTAATTAGGAAAAACACAAGCGTTTCGGTTATGAGCAATGGGTCATCATTCATAATTGATGGTAGTGATAACAAAATTGCCATCTATAATAAATCAGAACATGCTGAAGATTATATAATTAGCTATTTTGAAAATAATGGTTTTAATGGAAGTGAAGTCTTCCGTATTGAATCCCGTTTAACATGGAACTACATCAGGAAGTTAAGAAATAAAAAGCTTTTCGATATAAACGTAGAGACTCTATTAGACCCTAAAAAATTAGGTATGCTGTTTCAGGTTTCAACCTACAACAAAATTACATTTAAA
>JAGVVH010000001.1 GCA_019135895.1 Bacteroidota bacterium
GAATGGTTACGTAAAGAGGTTGGTGAATTAAAAATAATTTCAACAAATAGTGACACCTAAAAATAATAAGAAATGGAGTAAGAAATTATGCAAATTGTTATTGGTAAGACTGTCATCGGAGATTTTATAGTGGGTAAATTAGAATCAAAGAAAGATCTGTCCGGTAATGATGTTCCTATCATGGCCGATGCTTATTCTCTGGTAATGATTTCAAATCCCAACAATCGAGAACAGATGAAAACAATGATTCTACCACTATTATATCCATTTGATGATAAAGCTATCAAAGAAGTAACATTTGATAAAATATTCGCAGTAATAGATGCACCTCAAGATATCCAAAATGTATACATTAAAGTAACAACTGGAATTGATGTTGTGCCGGCAAATACCAAAATTATTCAATAAGGAAAATAACAATGTTACAAATTCAAGTAATTGGGTCAATAAATAGTGGTAAATCAACGCTTGCAAAAATAATAAGTAAATCATTAAATACTTTAAATATCAATACAGAAATAATTGATGAAGAAAATAATCAAAAATATGATAAAACAGATCTAACAACCAATTGTAATTGAAACAATTCAATCACAAAGGGGAAGTTATGCTAATAAAAGATTATCCAATAACCAATAAACGACGTGATTTAGTTGTTGATATTGAAATTGAAGATGTTCAATGGGACAATGATAGTATAGGTTGGTATGAATATTGTGGTCATATGGAATATGACCACCAACCAGATTATATTAGTGAATTTGTTATTAAAGACATTTATTATAATGATAAAAAAATTCATCATAAGAAAATTTTAAAGTTCTTGATGGATATATTATATGAGGATGAAAGACTCAGAGAAAGAATTGAAGAAATAGCAAAATATGATAGAGATGCCGACAAATATGAGAGATTAGTTGAGAATCGAGAATACGAAGCAAGAGGAATATAATGAAGATTGAAATTGATGCTCGACCAGCTACAAAAGATAATAGTTCTCCCTTCTTTGCATTGAGGTTGTATCCAGAAACAAATGAAGAAATGGGAGAAATGGAATGGGGAATTAATGTTTGTTCTAAACCATCTGAAATTAGAAGAGTATGTAATGGAACTGGTGATAAAACTTTTCATTACGCTTTAATTTTTGAAAAGACTCAGGATAGAGGTAAATTGTGAAGATTTATAGTGATGATTTTTTAGAAGGGATAAAACACCCCAGAATTCAACAGATTGTTATTAAGCAATTTGATAAATTTTATTATATACCGGAAAGAGCTGTGGGAATAGCTACAGAAATTGACTTTTCGAAAAACCAAATGTGGTTAGAATTTCCAGATGATTCAATATCATGTTGGGTATATAGTAGAGATTGTGTATTCGTCCCAGAAGTGTATAATTCCAAAAATGTATTGAGAAGCTTAATGGGAATGATTGGAAAAACATATGAAATCACAGTTAAATCACATAAAGGAAAAACGATTTATGATATTAAAGTCGTCTCAAGAAAGAATCAAAATGAAATGATATCCTTTAAAGGGACAGACTTCCAAATGCTATTATTGGAAGCTGCAATATATAAGAAAACTGGTGAGAGATGGCGAAAGAGTAAAAAAATGTGGATTACTAAATTAGAAAAAAAAGAATAGTGAAATTTTATATCGGCAAGATCTGAAACTAGATCTTGCCGAATTTTTATTATTCAAAATTTTTATATAGAAATAATTATATCAAATAAATATTTTTATTTGGAGAGAATGAATGCGACAGTGGATGTGTGACCCTAGATTCATGTGTAACAAACATTTATTTGGAGAACATGTAGAACATCACATGTTCATTGGTACATTAGAGAGAAAGAAATCAATTAATGGTTATATTAAAAATGATTTATTAGAACCTTTATCATTAAAAGCTCGACATGATGCTCTTGCCGATGAAATTATCAAAAGAAATTTTAATCATTATACTCCTTTAGTATTTGAAGAAGAAACTATCTTTGATTATTTGCGAGAAGATCAAATTAATCATAAAATAGATAAAGATAATTCTTTATTATTGTTATTGTCCAGATGTGAAGTATGTCAACAAAGATACGATTACTTTTACTATCAAGCATTAGAAAAAGGAGAACTATGTACGATTACTTTTACTATCAAGCATTAGAAAAAGGAGAACTATGAAAGATAATTTAAAAACTATTTTATTGGTAGCTGGTTTTGGAATAATTGTGTGGCTAGTTATTGTATTTGTCTTTTCAGCTGGAATAATTATTCTTGTACTAACCGTAATAGGATTAGCAATATGTGGAGCATATAGAATCTGGGAAGGTTATGCAAAAGAAGAATTGTTGAAAAAGGAAGAGAATTTTGATACTTTGAAAGAGGAGAATAAATAATGTATGGTGTAACGAAATCATTTAAATTTGAAGCATCACATAGATTATTTACAATGCCAGCAGAGCATCCTTGTGCTAATTTGCATGGTCATTCATATGTTGTAAGAGTGAGCGTTTGGGTAGAAGATATTAAAAATCTCGAAAACCCAAATATGGTTATCGATTTTGGTAAATTAAAAGAATTTCAAAAACAGTTAGATGAACATTTTGATCATTCTCTAATATTACACGAAGATGATCCAATATATGATGCTGTTAAAGATCATGTATGTAGAATTATCAAAATGCCAAATAAGCTAGATGTAACAGCTGAAAATATGGCTTACTTATTTGCCAATTCAATTAATGCTATTTGTAATAAGTATAAAATTAAGAGTGGTAATATTCAAGTTGATGTTGATGAAACGGTAGGAAATACTGCTAGTTATGTTAGAGAGATAGCTTTGATATAAATATTTAATGTCGGCAAGAGCTAGAATAAAGCTCTTGCCGACAATTTTTTATTCGTTCTTTTTATATAGAAATAATATGAACATATTAATATTGATTATTATTTCAAAAGAAAGGAGATGGAATGAAAACACTTCAATCAGAACTCTACAGAACTGGATTAATAAATACATATGTAGAACCGAAAATGGAATCGAATTTTGAAACATTATTAATTAATGAAGCTTTAAAATCTGAAGTGTCAGATCGATGTAACATGATCCGCAAAGGGATCAAAGAGAAGTTCAAGTTGTATAACTCGAAAGAAAAAAATGGAGAAGTCAAGATATTGTACTCCGAGAAAGAAGGTAGAAAAATGAAGGAAGAGAAATATAATTTTCTCAAAAAATTTGTCAGTCACCTAATTAATAATACTCAATTGAAATTAAAAGATGTTTTATTATTGATGAGAAATGAATCTGGCGGGAACAAAACCACCATCAAAAACTTTTTATCAGTTGCAAAATATTGCATGCCAGAGTTTATAAAGACTAATGATGGGATTTGGACAATTACTCCAACAATTTCAGCAGATGAATTTTTAGCAATATATAATCAGAATAAAAATAGTTACTGGAAGAGATATTTGAAGCAGAAATCAGACACTTCAGTGGTAAAACGAATAGAAAGAGACTCAAATAATATTGAGAAAAAATCTTTTCAAATGCCATTAAACGATCTTGTTGATTTTTTGAAAAACAATAAGATTGGTATAGATGTGTCCGGAAAAGTTGATGTTAATATAACAGTTAATATCAAATTTAATAAATAATCAATTTAGCAAGATCTGAAACTGGATCTTGCTAAATTTTATTTGAAAGGAGATAAATAATGGCGGCTAGAAACAAGTGGATCTGGGGAGCTTCTGGAACATCAAAATACGCAGTAAAAGATCTAACAGAAATTAGTATTGGATTTAATCCGGTATTGAATTCTGAAAAACCATTTCAAGTAATAGCTAAAAAACGGGTTGGGTATCAAAGTGTTCTATTAAAAAATTATTCAACACAATTGGATGCTCAAAAATTTATAAATGAAACATTTCAATCGAGATAAAAAATAAGGGGAATTTTTACTCATGAAAATTATTATAGAGTGGATTATAGACAATATACTTTCAAAAATATTTAAGTCGAAAAATGATCTAAAAATAGCAGAATTGACACCAATACAACGTTCAATTTGGTTATCAATTAATAATCATAAACGAGATAGAACAAGCCATTTGAGATAAAAAAGATGAAGCTAGAACTTATTAATGAGGAAGAATGGATAGAAGAACAAGTAAATATTTTAAAAGATGAATTCGAAAGTTATCCAAATATTAATATTAAAACAAGAGAAGATATTGAGATTTGGTTAGATGATACTGACCTAATTCAAATACTAACTGAGAATTTTGATTATGATACTATCCTTAGTGAACATATTGATTTTTCTAATGAAGAATTCTCAAAACAATTCAATGAATTATTTCAGGTCGTAAAAAGTAAAATAATCAATAAATTTATTGAGGATGTTATAAATGTATAGTATTATCGGCAAGAGCTAGAATAAAGCTCTTGCCGATTTTTAATTTTCTCAATTTTTATATAGAAATAATACTATTGTAATTTTAACTTTTTAAGAAAACAAGCTATGAAGATGACGATTACACGGGCACTTGTTGAACTAAAAACTTTGAACAAACGAATCATGAACGCTATTGATAACTTGATTCCTGTAACGATTGTTACTGGGAAAAATGTTCCTCGCGGTTTCACGACTCGTGAAGATTTTGAGAAAGATGTGAAAGCAAAATATGAGAGCGTTAACGCTCTAATTGATCGTAGGAAACAAATTAAATCAAAGATTGTTACAGCGAATGCAGTAACTGAAGTTGAAATTGCTGGTGCAAAAATGACAATCGCGGAAGCGATTGAACGAAAGTCATCAATTGCTCTTGAAAAGTCGCTATTAGGACGTCTGTCTGAAAAGTATGCCTCGAACTTAAAAGTTCACGAGCAGGCAGAATTTAAATGCAACGATCAATTGCAGAGACTTCTTGAAGTCAACTTTGGCAAAGATTCAAAAGCAAAATCTGAAGAAATTGATGCGATTTCTAAACCGTATTTGGAGAACAATGCTCCGAGGTTCATAGATCCTCTTGATGTCAAAAAGAAGATCGAGGAATTAGCGAACGAAATTAGCAAATTTGAAGCAGAAGTAGATGTAGTTCTGTCTGAGGCTAACGCTAAGACAGAGATTGAAATCTCAGAGTAGTTACTACAATTTCGACTAGGTCGAAGAGCTGTAATCACTGGAGCGCCTTGGTCCTCAGCGTCATGAGGACCACCTTCTTTTGGAGAAGACTATATTAAACTAACAATAATTTAATATATCTTGAATATATTAAATTAATGGTCTGAAACGATCAAAAGTTAGAATTTAATAGTCAACTCTTAAAGATCAAAAATGATACAAATAAAGATTAAGAAAAGCCTCGGAGCATAATAAAAATATTATGCAATGAAGGGGCTAATCAAATCTTAACAATTTTTAAAATCCCAGAATAAAGGGAAATTTGGCATCCTCCAGTAAATTATTTATATTACAATTGTCGCTATGGAAAAAATCCATAGCGACAATTTTGATTTTTTCTATTTTTATATAGAAATAATACTATCATAGTGATATAATCATATTTTTGTTTAGGAGTTTTATGGTATGTTTGACATCACAAAAATTCATCCAATTATTAACCATTTAAAAGCAATTTCTAATTACTATAAAGAGACTAATAATGAGATAATCACGTTCTGTAATTATTGTGATGATTCGACACGACATAAAGCTGATCATGGACATTTATATATATCAAAATCATCTCCAGTATTTCATTGTTTCAGATGTAGTGCATCTGGAACTTTAATTAGATTTTTAATAGATTCTGGATTTGAAGATCAGGAAGTATTGACATATTTATCACAATTTATTAAGTATAGAACTGTAAAAGATTATTATAAGATAAAAAAGACAGTACCAAGAATTAATCAAATAAAAGAAAGAGTAATCAAGTTAAATTTAGAATTTGAACAAAAGGATTTCATAAAGTATAATATGTTTACAAACTATTTAAAATCAAGATTAGGAAATGTAAATATATCAGATTTCCTAATTAGTCCAATGTTCTTTTATGAGAAATTGAGCTGTTTATTTACAAACAGCGAAAATGAAGATGTTGTTTTAAGATTAATAGAGCCATATAAAGACATTAGATATCATTTATTTCAAGAGACTTCTGGAAGATATTATTTTCAAGATGTAGATTTTGATAAATATCACAGAGTTGTGTTAACTGAAGGACCATTCGACATGTTATCATTATACTTATATAGTGATGAATTTAAAGATTGTTTCTTTATATCTTTAAACGGCAAGAAATACAACAGTGCACTCGAATGGTTAATTTTGGAATATTTCTTAATTGATCACTTGGAAGTTAATTTTGTTTTCGATAATGATGTTACAAAATATAGAACATATTTATTTAGAGCTAAAGCTCTTGCAAAGAATTATAATGAAAATGTTATAATAAGAGGTTGGAAGCCGATAATAGGAAAAGATACTGGTGATTTTCCAGGAGTAGTAGAGTTATAAAAAATACGAAAGGATAAAGAATGCTACAGATTGTATCTCAAACAAACTTAGATACTGTTATTTTTATGTCAGATGATACTCCAATGTCTCAAATAGTAGGTTTAAATTTGGGATTATTAAAAAAGAAGTTTTTGTGTATTGGAACAGAGGGATTAAATCGCTCTTCTAAATTGATTGATGGTAAATATTATGATGGTCTACAAGCAAGATTTACAAAATCTAATTCAACATCTTACAATCGTTATTCTGCAAATAGAACATTCTTTAAAAGAGTAGTTAAAGATGATGAAAAACATGAATCAATGCATCTTACTATATCGAATGCGTATAGACAATTAAACAACATTAATATTCAAATGAAACTTAGTACACCACCTAAAGCTGATCCATGTGTAATTTCGCAAGTCGAAAAATTATCTAGTCATGTAAAAATATCTGAGAAGATGCAGAATTTGTGTGATATTGATATTTCCTCTAATATATCATTTGTAAGTAATAATACAATAACATCGAAAGAAGAAGAGGAATTAAAGAATATGATGGATTTAGCAGTCTATAAAACCAAAGTCTTTGAAGAGAATTATAGAACAATATATCCATTATTAGTGTTAAAAAACTTTTCTGGAGAAAGTGGAGAACATCACACTACGTTCTCTGAGTTTGAGAGATTTAATAAATATTCCAATATGATCAAAGATGTTGAAAAACCATCAGAGGATGCTCGCAGAAAATTTATTGAACTGTGTGAAATCTTCAGATTAAATAAAGTTATCAAAAATATAAAAGTTAATAATTTCGAGGTCATTCAACAAGATGACTATTTGAAAATTCGACTTTTTGGTATAACAATAGCTATAACAACTAACTTAAAACATTTTCTATATTTTGATCACCCAGGAATTAATTTTGTTGCAGATTTTATCGACAAAAACGATATGCTGAATAATATTGAAGCAAAAATCAGCAAAGAAATCTTTACAAGAATCTAGAGGACAACATGATAAAAGATGAAAATGGAGCAATAGTAGTTAATTGGAATGATATGTATGATCCTGAATTAGTATATTCTTTTTTAAGAGATATGAGATATACTTCCGTTAATGATACACATATCAATTCATTATAATTCATCTTCATCAGCTGGAACTGGGAATTTCGTAATAATTCCTAATGAGGCAAAATATGAAGATAAAACTGTAAGATTTGAATTAATTAAGCGAATAGCAGATCTTGCTGAATTTCCAGAAGTAGATAATTTTCTATTGTCTCATTGTAGTTACATAAAAGATTGGATGGACAAAAATCCTGAAGACAAATCAATAGAATTAGTATTTAGAGCAACAGTTTCAAGAACTGATGATCTTGGAACAGTTACTGATTATTTAACAAATGTAAAACTTACAAAATCAATATTTGAAGATTCAAAAAGAAAATTAGAACTATCAGTCTTAGTTCTTGCCGCTATTATTAAGAAATTTTATAAATCAGATGATAAAGAATTTGAAATTTGCAATCTCACAACTGATTTACAAAAATTCAATAGCAACAATGATGTAATACTAAATATTATGAAAAATCCAATAGAAACATTAGAAAATTATGATATTGAGACATCAGATGTGAA
>JAGVVH010000474.1 GCA_019135895.1 Bacteroidota bacterium
AAACCCGATGCAGTGCGATACGTTTACGGTGAGCGGCTACTTTACGCAGTATGGAAGTTGTTTTTATAATGTAGCCACCGTAACCTCACCTGCCAACACCACCTGGCAGGACAGCGTATGTGTGGAAGTGGTAAGTCCGTGTGCAAACACCGACACCACCTTTGCAGATTCAACTTATTCGGATAAAAATGTTATTGCCAATAAATCAATTCTGATTGCCGGAAGCTATTATATCAACGATTCGCTTACTTTAAACAATTGTAGTGTATATGTTAATCCCGGAGTGCAAATAACGGTATTGCCGGGAGCAACTTTTATCACAAACAACACCACCATACAAAGTTGTGATACGATGTGGAGAGGAATAACGGTAAAAGGCGATGCACGGTTGCGTATGTATAACAATACTAAATTATATGATGCAAATGATGGTATAACAGCTGCTATTGGTGCTACTGTTACAGTTGATTCATCCGGCATTTTCGATTGTGTGAGAGGAATTTTTGCGCCACCGGCAACGTCAGGCTTCATCAATACATCAATAAAAGTTGCACGTTCATCATTTGGTAAACTATCAACCAACTTTAAACCTGATTACATCAGTCAACCTGCGCATGGCAACTTGCCAAGAGCAGGAATTGAAGTAAATAATGTTACAATGATACTTGGAGGTGACTCGGGCAAGGTAAATGAATTTTATAAAATGAGTTCTGGTATTATCGCTCACAATAGCATACTAACAGTTAAACGAAGTAAATTTTATGACCTTAGCCCCGATGCATCATATCCTGTTCAATACCGGGGCACAGCTATTGCTGCCGATGCAACTAATACCAATTCAGCAAAACTCACTGTATTACCGGAGGTGTTGGCTTACAACACTGTTGACAATTGCACTCGGGGTATTTACACTCGTAGAGTAGCTTTCAACATCAATTATATACATTTATTAAACGTAAACACCGCCATGTACAGCGAAGCAGCGCCTTGGTTAAGCACAAACTCCGTTTCTAATTGCGTTATCACAGCAAGCAATCACGGTTTGTTATTTGTTGCTAACCCATTGGCGCGTTTTGTTATCGCTGATTATAACACCATCACAATTAAGGGTATTATAAATCCAAACGCCACCATAAAACCTGCTTACTATGCAATTCAAATGCGCGAAACTTTCTTCGGCAATGTTCGCTATTCAGCAACCGGTAATTTTATCAATATGACAAATGCTCATGTTGGCATCTATTCCGGTTTCTTAACCCGTGCAAGCATTAAGCACAACAACATTCGTTTTAGCGGCAATGCAACAGGTATTTCCGTTCAATCAAACAATCATTCATCTATAAGTTGTAACACAATCAATGGTGATTATTCTTCTGGAGCATCTAACTCTAAAGGCATTAATGTAGGCAATGCAAGTGCAAGTTCAATTATTTATTGCAATAGTGTTGATTCACTTCATCGTGGCATTTACTTCGGTGGTGCTAATCCCGGTACATATCTTAAAGGTACTGAGTTTAATCACCATTTAAATGGCTTATACCTTAATACTTCTGCTAATATAGGATGGCAGCCTTTGAATGGTAACCGATGGAATAATATAACTTGGAGTTTTCAAGCCGAAAATGCAAATACTAATAATTATATTACTTCTTTGTTTTTTGTTGACTCCAATTCAATTCCGATATATAAAGCAAATAATAACATTCCCGGATGGAGTGGTTGGTTTCGTCATACGTCAGGCGGTTCTTTTCAATGCTCAAATTCCCTTGTGTGTTCAACACCTCCACCTGCACTAACAGCCTCAGAGTTAGAAGAAATGATTGCAAACGGTACATTGGAATCAGTGGATTATGTAGAGGAAAATCTCGCAATTGCAGAGGAATATTTGTATCGCAAGTTAGAAGAAGATTCTACATTAATGCTTCAAGATTCTGTCTATGTTCAGTTTATGCTTGAAAATTCTGATGGAGCAGTTGGTTACCTTTTTGATACTGAATCTTACTTGCGGGCGACTTCTTACGCTGATTCAAATTACACAAACCTAATTGACAGCGCATATAATCAAATTACGCAACTAAACGATAGTATTGTTTGGCTTGAAGAACATCAACCACCTAATTGGGAATATCTTAGAGAACAATACATTAATACTATCAATTTAATTAATCAAACAATTCAGAACATTAATATTCAACGCGAGGCAATGCTTAGTGGCAATTTAGCAAATGCAGAATTAATTAATGATATTGTTATTCCAGAAAATCTCCCTCAGGAAAACACACAGTACATGAATGAAATTGAAATGCAGTGGCAGGAATCCGGTTACGATAAGCAGATTATTATCGACAACTATATTGGTATTTTTGCAATTGCATCCCAATGTCCTTATGCCGGAGGTCCAGCCGTTGAGCGTGCCAGGGCATATATTGCTTTGCTTAACGATACTGTTTTTTATGAGGATGATAACGTTTGTCTCCAAAATGGAATATATCGTCATGCAGACGAAACAATCACAGCCATTACTAATGAAATAAGAACAATAAACATTAGTCCAAACCCTGCCAATGATATAGTTTCCATTTCATTGATAGGTCAATTTGATGGACTATGTAATGTTCAAATTAAAAATACACTCGGAGCTATCGTATTAGAAAAGCAATTTAATTGTAAAAACTCCATAACAGAAATAAGCATTTCAAAAATCACTTCCGGGTTCTATTATGTTTCTGTTAACGTTACAAATTCCAACACAGTAAATGCTAAACTCATAATCAATAGATAATGGTTCACTTTAAAATACTCAAATTAACTATCAGGTATTTCCTGATAGTTAATTTGCTTTTTTCACTCAATGCATTTTCACAAGGCTTGAGTCATACATGGCTTTTAGGATATATTACTACTGATACATTAATGAGAATCAATTTTTCTACAACATCTGCAACACTAATTACAGAAATTCGCAAGATGCCTTTTCAAGAGACACAGGGAAATATATCAGATGAAAACGGAAATTTGTTAATGAGTAGTAACGGAATTTGGATTGCAAACTCAGCAAATGATACAATGTTAAATGGGTCAAATCTCAACCCAAACCTAACTACTAACTCCATGAAACCTTTTGGTTTGGCTTTGATGAATGGCAACATTGTTTTACCAATGCCTGAAGATTCCAATAAATATGTTTTATTTCATCAAACTTTTGGTGATTTTACAAATTACTCTATTGAAATCTTTTATACTATAATTGATAAAACTTTAGATGGAGGCAAAGGCGGTGTTATAAGTAAAAACAACGTTGCTCTTTCTGGCGCATTCGGTTACGGTCTTGCTGCGTGTAAACATGGCAATGGGCGCGACTGGTGGATTATTGCATTAAACAATACAGCTAATATTATTTATAAGTTTTTATTGTCTCCTAACAACGTTCAATATGTTGGTAGCCAAAACTTAAATGTTCCAATCTATGGCGAATGGACGGGCCAACCTGTTTTCTCTCCCGATGGAAGTAAGTTTGCCTACCGTCATGGCTTTGGTAATAGTTCCAATTGGAATCAATACATGAGGCTATTTAATTTCGACAGATGCGATGCAACTTTCACGCTTGATTCCATTATTAATTTCAGTGATAGCTTAATAGGATTCGGAACAGCATTTTCTTCAAATTCAAGATATTTATATTGTAGTTCCTACAGCCATTTATACCAAATAGATACCGATTATTTAAACTCAGTTGGTAGCTTGCAATTAGTAGCTACCAATGATACATTTGCTTCTCCAAGCTCTCCCTTTTACACAAACTTTTATACTATGTATCTTGCCGCCAACAGTAAAATATATATTACTTCAACAAGTAGTGTCGTTGATTTGCATTACATAAACAATCCTGATAGTGCCGGATTAGCTTGCAATGTTCATTTACATGATTTGCATTTACCGAAATTTCATGCAGCTTCAGTTCCAGTCCACCCCAATTACTACTTAGGTCGTTTGGTGGGTAGCCCGTGCGATACGCTTACAGGCATACATGATTTGGCAGCGCATGATTTTCGCTTTTCCATTTCACCCAACCCCAACAACGGTAATTTT
>JAGVVH010000274.1 GCA_019135895.1 Bacteroidota bacterium
CTCTTTTGCCTTGGTTTCCATTCGTGAAGCCATTGCTGCCATTGATTTATACCTGGCCGTGAGCGCTCCTCCTTTAATATAGTGGGCCAGTGATGCAATTTGACGGGCATCACCCTTGTTTACGGCATTTTCAAGATCATTCAGTTTTTCCTTCATGTCCGACATGGAAACCATGAGCATTTTCTTGACCATTACAGTGTCTCCTCCCATAGCATTAAGAAAATCCACATAATTGAAGTGATCCCTGGGATTGTCAAACTTTGCCAGGTACTTTTCCAGGGTAGATTCCAGGTCATCCCTGACAATGGGTTTTGATAAGAATTCGTCCATCCCGCTGCTCAATACTTCCTGTTGTTCTTCTTTGGAAGCTCCGGCAGTGAGCGCGATGATAGGTATCCGTAGTAAATTGTGACTTCTCGACTCCCATTCCCTTATTTTTCTGGTTGCCTCCAGGCCATCCATCCCTGGCATCTGAATGTCCATTAAAATCAGGTCTACATGTTCATGTCTTATTAACTCAATTACCTCCTGACCGTTAACAGCCTCGAGAACTTGCGCTCCGGGCAAGATAGTGCCTATATAAGATTTGATAAGCATCATATTCATGGGAATATCCTCGGCAATCAGAATAACAGGATTGTCCGCGGCCGCTAATGCCTCTTCTGTTTTGTCTTCGTTTTCGTTTCCTTTTTGATCCGGTTGTTCTGTACCTGAATGAATTCCACTGTTATAGATAGATATGATCGTGTCGTACAACATGTCAGCGCTTATTGGCTTAACCATATGATACCGCACACCCAGTTCCTTGCATTTATCTCTTAAAGACTCATCATCAGAAGAACTGTGCAACAGGATCAGGGGCATAATCTCTGGTAAAACCAGCATTTTTTCACGGATCATCTGAATTACTGCTAAACCATCTACGTAGGGCATATGGTAGTCAATCAATAAGAGATCAAAAGCCTGTTCTTCCAATAATCTGAGCGCACACAGGCCGCTATCGCACTCGCTGCAATTCACCCCCAGAATTTGAAGTTTTCCATTAAAATTTTCCTGTTTAAAGCATTGTCATCTACTATGAGAACATTTTTTACAGGCAACTTACCTTTGGCTTGTTCATGCGTTTGATGCTCTTTTCCGATTTTGGTTTCAATAGAAAATGAGAACGTGCTGCCTTCTCCCCACTTGCTGTGAAGTTCTATACCGGATCCCATTTTTCTGGCCAGCAGATTGGAGATGGTCAAACCCAGCCCGGTACCACCATATTTACGTGTAGTGGAGCTGTCTGCCTGGGTAAAGGCATTAAACAACCTGCTTTTCTGAGAATTGGTTATCCCTATGCCTGTGTCCCTGACAAAAAATACATACCTGCCCCTGTCCGGCCCCAGTTTTGTAAATTCCAATTTTAATTCAACCTCTCCCTTTTCTGTAAACTTTACAGCATTGCTCAGTAAATTGGTCAGGATTTGTTTTAGCCTTACAGGATCTACATATGCCACCCTGGGAATGTCTAGTGGAAAGCTGAAGAGAAGTTCCAGATTTTTTGCCGAAGCATGATACCTGATAATATCGATCGTTTCATTGAGTAACCGGAAAATATCTGTTTCCATTAATTCCAGTTCCAGTTTACCACCGGCTTCAATTTTTGAAAAATCCAGAATGTCATCAATTATTCCCAGCAATGCTTTTCCAGAAGAATTGGCACTTAGTGCGTATTCTTCCTGCACGGGAGTAAGTTTGGTTTTAAGCAAAAGATCAGTAAAACCAATAACTCCGTTAAGAGGTGTGCGAATCTCATGACTCATATTGGCCAGGAATTCCGATTTGGTTTTATTTGCCTTTTCTGCCTTTTCTTTGGCTTGTTTGAGGATTATTCTGTTTTCCAGCTGAATCTGTACATTTACCAGTAGTTCGGCAATAATTGTCAGCAGTTGTTTTTCCCTTTTCGAATATTGATGTAGATTCCTGACAAAATCCAGGCCCACAAAGCCAATAAGCTCCTTACTTGTCCACATGGGAACTGTAAGCATGCTCCTGACCTTTTGATTCTGCAGTATCTGTTTTGCGTTAGTATCTGGCAATGATTCAACATCATAAATGAAAAACGACTCTTTGTTCCTGTGGTTTTCAAGCAACTGTGGCATGTAACTGTCCGGGATATGCTTCATTGTGTCAATAACAGGAAAGACTCCCCTGGCACACCATTCGTATGTATTGGTTAAGGTACCATTCTTGAAATCATACATGTACACATAAGACCTGTCGGCCCCCACAAAGTTGCCTATCGTTCCCAGGGCCCTAAGGATTTCGTTATCTACCTTTTCAACAGGCATTTTGATAAAAGACTTTGCCATATCCACGAGCATCTGCAGCGTCTCGCGATGGGCATATTGTTCTGTGATATCGACCAGTACTCCCAGAAAATATTTTTTTCCTTTTCTTTCCAGAATCTCCGCTGTAAGTAAACCTCTCCTGGTATTGCCCGAGCGGTCCCTGATGGTCATCTCCATATTATTTACCAGGAGTTTTGAATTCAGTTGGTCCAGAACAAAATTTACGGTACTATCGTCGTCAAAAAGACCAATTTCAAGAATAGTCTTTCCAATCACCTCTTCCATTCTATAACCAAGGGTATTGAGGAAAGCGTTGTTCACGTCAAGGATCTGCCCCCCGGGATGGGAAAAAAGAGCGATCAGCGAAGGATTGTTCCTGAATAGCAGTTCAAACCGTTGCAAAGCCTCCTGTTCATCTGTCAGGTCTTTCATAATGCTAAAAATGCACTCCTCTTCGTCCCATTTTCCCTTTAAGCATAAGATCGAAAATCTTCCGGGCTTCTTCCTTTGACTCATAAGGATGTATTTCCAGAATGCCTTTTTCACTCAATTCTTCCTGGGTATAACCCAGTTTGTCATAAGTGGCATTATTGGCGGCGATGATTTTTCCATCCTTTGATGCCACTATAACCATGTCCATCATGGAATTGAACAATTCCCGGAAATTCGCCTCTTTTACTCCCAGTTTTTTTTCCATGGTTATACGGGTGGTGATATCTGTAAACAGGGTGGAAAAGAAACCTTTTTCCTGAGAAAACACCTGCACCTGGAACCATTTTCCCAGTGGTTCAGAATACTGTTCATATATTTTTGTTTCACCACTCAAAGCCACCGACCCAAAGGCTGCAATCCAGTCAAATGAAATATTTTTGACCCCGGGAAAAACTTCAAGTATGGTTTTTCCAATGATGTCGGCCTCTTTTAGTCCGGTCATCTTTTCATACGCAGGATTAACTTCCAGGTACCTGTAATCTATGGGCAGTCCGTTCTCATCCAAAATTATCTGGTGAGAGGCGAAGGCAAAGGGAGAACTTTTTAGTAAGTCGGATAGTCTTTCAGATTTCATAAACAATCTGTTTATTCGTTTTCATTCACCCATTGATCAATAGCCAATGGTTCTTTATTATTAAAGAAAAGAGACGTTATGTCGCTAATAACATCATGACCTGCCTGGCTATTGGTAAAATAGACCAGTATCCTTTTTGGTTGCAGCCCCTTGGCCGGAACTACCAGGAACAGTGATCTGAAAGTCCCGTTGTCACCCCAGTGAAATACCACCTCTCCCAGCTTCTGATGTTTCTCAATTCCCACCCCCAGGCCCCAGAATATCCGTTGATCACAATCTCTTGGCTTTCCGGCATATCGTACCGCCTGTACCACGGGTGTGAAGATGGCTATCCGGGATTCCTTGCCCAAACCGGTTCCCCGGCTCAACGCCTCCAGAAACTTCATGTAATCAGAGGCTGTTGTCCTTAAGGTATAAGCCGCATTTGCTCGTGGAAAATTTCCCTTTCTCCTGTCCTGGCCATCGCGGTTAAATCCGCTGACAGCAAGAGAGTCATAATCATCCCTCCAGCTATAGGAAGAGGAAACCATCCCCAGTGGCAGGAACACCTCCTGTTGAGCAATTTCTTCCAATCCCTTACCCTGGATCTGTTCTACCGCCCTTTGCAAAAAAGCATACCCTTCTCCCGAATAACTGAATGCCGAGTCAGGCCTGAATTTGAAAACAATAGGAGCCCCGGGCCATTCGGG
>JAGVVH010000242.1 GCA_019135895.1 Bacteroidota bacterium
TATCCAACCATCACGTTCTCCTGCCCGACGAGCGGCAGATATGTAATTCTTTACTTCTGGATCATCAAAAAGCCCTCTATAAGTCTCTTGTTCTTTCTCTGAAAGAGAAGTAACACCATCAGAGACTACCTTTTTTGAAAGATTTATAAATTGTTTAACTTCTTTAATTTTGAAATGTTTGGCAAGAGCTTCTTTTGTATCTTCGAAAATTGATTCATTAATTATAAATAAATGACTAACTGGGATCATAATTAGATCTCCTATTATTTCTTTTTATTCTCATTTTTTATTAGCTCTTTTTTCAACGATTCTTTCTTATCTGATGAAATGGCATTAAGTAAGAATGTTAACCCCCGCAGAACCAATTGCTGATTTCGGAACATCGATTCCAGCATCTCCAAAAGCTTCACCATGCTTCAATTTATTATATAAAGCCCCACCGCCAGCAACAAGTCCACCCACCATTGCTGCACCTTTTGCGGCATCAGAAATTTTACCTTCATATAAATAATTAACTATTGATATCATAATATTACATCTCCTCTGGCTTGGAAATTGGTTTCACATGAACTTTTTCTGGTTCTGTCTTTTTTAGACGATTCAACATAGATCTTGCCGAACCTTCCTTTTTAGTATGCCAAATAGACGTTGCTTTAGTACCTTCGCCGTTTTTAAGAATAGCAAGATTAATAATATGTTTATTACCATCTTTATCATATGTAACTTTACGGCGATAGGTCTGAATATCTTCTTTAGGTGGTTTATCTTTAAGATCTTGAATAATATAATTCTTAGAAACTTCCACCTTTTCAACTTTTTCTTTATCTATTTCAAATAAATATGAAATTGAAATCATAATAAATGAACCTCTTTATTTTTAAACAACTCTTACAATATGTTGTTCTTCACCCGGCAAGATCTTAAAATAGTTTATGTTGTTGTCCTTAACAAACTCTTCCCAGGCTTCTCTTTCCCCACCATGCCACTCATCAAACACAATAAAAGTACCATCTTTTATCCAATCTTTACAAAAGTTTAATGCTGTCACAGTAGAAGAATATAGATCACAATCTATAGAGATTACAGATGCTCTCTTAATCTCTTTATTAAGTTTTTCTTTTAATTCACTTGTAAGACTTTCTTCATATATTCCAGGAATTAGAGTAATTATTGATTCTAAACCATGAATCGTATTCTTAACATGATCTAAACTAAAACTAAACCAACCTTTTTGCCATGGTCCTTCATCTCTTGGTAATCCTGCAAAACTATCAAAACCATATAATTTATTAAATGCATTATACTTAATAATATATTTTGCCATACTGGAAATTGAATAACCGCCGCCACAACCAAATTCTAAAATTGGATCAGTATCGTTTAATTTAATAATTTTATCAATTGTTCTTAACAATTCATTTAATCTAATTTCTACACCAAGAGTATGAACAGGTGTAACACTTCTTAATGGTCTAACTTGATCAATAAACTCTAGTTCTACTTTATTTTCCATTTTATGTTTAATCCTTTTCAACATTGCTTATGTATTTTTTTGCAATGCTCATCCACTGTGCGGCGCGCTCTGGTTCTCTCTCACGAAATTGAGCCATTCCTTTTGTAATACGATATGCGTTTTGAATATTATCTAAATTCATAGCATTTTTGGTTTTAAGTAATTGACCAGCGTAGCTCGCGCCGCTATCAGGATCATGAGTTGCATTATAAACTGTATCACCAAGGTTAGTAGCTTTATGAGCAATAGATTTTCCCAAATTCTTAAAGGAATCTACAATTCCAGTAGAAGTTGTTTTTATACCTTCTGGTGAAAATGCATATTTTATCAATCCTACTTTTTCTTCAAATAAATAAGACAGAGATATCATAAGTTATTTACCCCGAGCTTTTTTACCTTCTTCTTCCATTTTTGCTAATCTAGTATAATAGTCTGGAATTTCAGCTAAATGATCTTTCGCAATTTGAAGAGCAATAGCTTTACTATCTGTATGTTCTTGCTCTACTTCAATTCCCATTTTAATCTCTTTTGGATCATATTTATCAATGGGAACATCTTTGTGTTTTCCAACACCTTTTAATAATCCCGTTAATAATTCATATATAACTTCTTCAAATTCATGGGGATTAATTTGAAGTTTATCGGCAAGAGCATGTACATCTGAGTCATCTGGGTTTGGATGTTCTGTAAATAATTTCGCAATAGCACATCTTGCTAAATTTTTCTGTTCTTCTGATATTTCAATATTTTTTTCAGAAGCTTCCATATCTTCTAGTAAATATTTTGTTATCGAAATCATATTATTCTCCTAAAGGAGAGGTAGAAAACTCTACCTCTCCTTTAAAATAAAATTATTGAGAAACTGACGTCGCAATTCGCCAGGGATTCATAAACCAAACATATTCTTCAGCAGCTCTCGCGGCGGTATAGCCAGTTTTAGCAGCGATAGCGGCGAGTAAAAGAGTTTCACTGCCACCAATTGTGTCAACTGGAGAACTAGGCTTATCATTAATAACTGCATCTGCCAAAGCCCAATGATACTTAGCAGAAAGTTTAATCTGACTCCATTTTATTGCTAATGTCTGAGCATTTGTCATAATTTAAAATCTCCTTCTAACAATAATAATAAACAGAGAGGAATACTTCTATTCCTCTCTATTTTAGAGATTATGCAAGATAACTAATCTTCTGTGTTTTCTTAACTCCACTACCAAGATCAACAATCGTATTAACTGGAGCAAGAACATAATCGACCGTTGCTCCACTATCAACACATCGCATCACAGTCAAAAGTGCCTTTTTAGTAGTAGAAATTAACTTCCCACTCACAAAATAAGCAGGATCAAATGCAACTTCAGTATCGGCTGCAACTCGATAATTTGTAGCTCCAGTAATGGTGGCTAACAGATTATCAAGATTAAATGAGGATGGTAGAGCTGTCGGAACTTCATCTAAACCAATCAGATAGTAATTCTGAGAAGCCAGTGTCGTTCCACGAGAAGTCAATGTTGTAAGATAAGTAGCTTTATTAATAACTGTGGTAGTAGCTGGAGCATCAAGAGCTGTACCACCAGCCAAACTAGCAGTCATCTTAAACTTGCTCTTTGCAGCAAACACCAACGGAGAATCAGTAAAACTAATTTGTTCGTCAATAAATTTGGTTGTACCTAGATCCAGATATTTAACAACATCCAGTACAGTGTATGCTCCGCCATACAATTTCCGCTTAATACTTAAGATAACATCATGAGTAGTAGTAGAACCAGTTGAACGATATCTTAAGCTTGTAAGATACAATGTTCTATTTCTTGGTACACAATAAAATGCGTTGAAAGATTCTGTATTACCAATATCAATAACAGCTTGAACCTTAGTCAAATCGACAGGAACACCAGCAGTGGTAACTGCACTTGCATAGAATACATACAATTTACCAGCAACCGCCGCGGCAATTGTTACTTTGTTGATTGCTAAGAAAGCTTTCGTTCCAGCAACTCTCGTACGACCATCAGTAGCATTTGTAGTGATAACTTCCGTAATTTCATCATAATTAGCATCGACACCAGTAATAGTAACGGCTTTAGAAGTATCACCAGCAGCAGTAGTGGAAATATAAACGATTGCAGCTGTCGCGGCTTCTGTTAAATCCTGACTTGAAACCGTCCCTTCTCCCCAGATGAATTTGTCTGCCCCAGCAAGAGCAGCATTCTGACCAACAATTTCTCGTGCAGTGTAACCACTTACGTTACCACGCGCAACTTCGAGATAAAAATCATTTACAATAGCAGTAGGTAATGACATAATTCTTAATTCCTCCTAATAGAAATAAATTATCTAAATTTTTTATTTAACTGCTGTTAAATCATACGTGTTTTTATCCATATATTCAGCTATAATTTCTTCAACAGCATTCTGAATTTTATCAAAGTAGTCTAACGGCCCAATTAAACAATAAAACCCCATTGGTTTAAGCATCTTCAAGAGAGAGATCGTTAAGATATTTGGTGATTCATTAATGACTTTCATATCAATTAACATTTTTGGAAAGTCTTTAAGTGATGTATAGTTTTGTATTTTGTCTAAAGCCGGCAAGAACTCATCAAGATACTGTTTGCCGATAAACTTTGAATAATCTCTTTCCAAAATTGATAATATATAACTATGTCTCTCTTTTAGATAGTGCTTATAATAAATATATATGGATAAAATATGAACCAATGCTTTTTGTTTCTCTGAATACAATTTATCAGATCCAATTGCTTTTATAAACAACATATAAAGATATGTAGATAAAAGCTTATGTAAATCCTTGTTTTGTCGAATCTTAGTTTTATGAATATATACTGTTGCTCTAATTAAACTAAAGTAAGTAGCATAAATGCATTCATCAATAGACTCAGTTGAACCTGTTGTTGGATCGACTCCAAGTTGTTGTGAATCTAGAGCAATGCCGGCAAGTTTATCATCTGTTGTGATAAAAGATCTAGCAATAACATTATCTGGTTTAATTTTCGCAATTCCAAGAAAAATTAAATTCTTGTTCTGAATAGTTTTTACATGATTTTTAACTGGATTATTTGGTAATTTCATCAAATAATTCGAAAAATCATCCATGAATGTTGAATAAATTTGTTTATTTTCAGCATTCTTTTTTAGAACAAATATTTTCTGTTCACTGGATCGCAAAATTGGATTCACATCTGTATCTGCAAAAAAACTAGGTGGAAATTTTTTATCAAGATCTTGCATAAGGCATTATCTCCAACTTAAATTACGAATTTGAAGTGCTTAAAATTTTCACAATCGTTTGTCTATATGGAGCAATAATAATACGTTGATTGGTTATCGTCGGCGCGAATCGTTCCGGAGTGAATTCTAAGAATGTTTTAATATTATTCACCAGCATAACAATTGGATATAATAACGGCTCCTTATAAACATCTAAACAAAACATAGTAGGTCTTTGATTCCATCTATCAATCTTAAATTCATAAAAATCTGATTCTAATCTTAAAGCCGCTAAATTTGTAAAGAATACGTTGCTAAGAATTGGCTTAGCAAACTCTTTAAAAACATTTTTAACATCAAAAGATTGTTGTGAAAAATGATCAGTTAATGAAATAGTTTGAGTATTCATTGTTCTCCAACTCTCACATTTTTGTATTCTCAAATTTCATATAGAAATAATAAGAATATATTATTTTTAATTTAAGGAGGTAAAATGTTTAACGATTCGCAGAATGGTAAAGCTTTACACGAAGTAATGAATGAGGTCCTATGGAATTGTGGTTTACAAGTAAACGGAATTGATGTTGGAATACCATTCATATGTGGCGCACCAGGTGGTGGAAAAACTGCCAGTATTCATCATTTAAGTAATCAATATAATTTCGGAATTGTTTCGACTCACCTAGCATTAAAACCAATTGAAGAAACTGGTGGTATTCCACAATTTGATACAATTATGATTAATGGCAAACCAGTTCTCGGTACCATCTGGTCATTTCCAGATATTATGAAAGTTCTCTACGAATTATCCGAAAAAAAGAAAGATTCAATAATTGTCTGGTTATTAGATGATGCTCATTTACTTGGCCCACTCCATATGGGACTTCTTTATGAGTTATTTACTGAAAGAACATTAAGAGGTTATCAAATTCCAAAAAATTGCGCAATGATGATGGCAGGAAATACCAGTAGTAAATCTGGAGCAAAATCAATGTTCAGCGCAATTATTAATAGATGTGTCATGATGCCAGTCTACACAGATTTTAATGGTTGGAAAACCAATTTCGCATTACGTGAAGATGTAAGAGTCCATGCTGGTGTTGTTTCTTTTCTAGGAAACTCACAATATCAAAAATTCTTTCATGAAGAAGAACAAGTAGACGTCGCATGGGGATCTCCAAGATCTTGGACACGATTTGCGAACGAAATCAAGTCAAGAGAAGAAGCTCACAAAAAAACAATCAGTACTGATACTTGTTTGTATCTAGGTACTGGTTATGTGGGAAAAGAGGGAGCATCAGAGTTCACAACCTATTATAAGATTTATTCAGAATTTGATATTGACAGTATTTTAGCCAATTACAAAACTTATGAATTACCAACAGATTCAGTAAAAGCATATGCATTAGCTTATGCTCTTACAACCAATTATATTGGAAGAAGTGATAGAGATAAAATCCTTCCAAATATTTCACATATTGTCAGTCTCTTTATGAAAGAAGCATCTGAATTGTCAATCATGATGATTAAAGAGATGAGACAAGCTGAAAAAATTATTGGCAAAAAGAATATTGTTGGAAAAATCATTTCTCAGATTCAAAAATCTGAACCTGATCTCGTTAGAGAAACTTTAAAGGATGTAATTGACTTAACATCTGACATGGGTGAATAATTATGCCAGAAGACTTAGGGTTATTAATTCGAAAAGCAAAATTAAAACTTTTCACTAAAGCTTTAATTTTCTTTGGGATGTGCGCCAACAAATTCACTTGGGACATAGAAACCTTTGATGAGAACATCGAAGGTTATGTTCGTTTTGACAGTGAAAATTTAAACAAGATTGAAAGCGGCGCGATCTTCTTAAATAAACATTTCCTAATTAAACCAGATTATACATATAATAATCTAATTTTTATAATTTGTCACGAATTGCTACATATTTTAAACAAACATGGAACAAGACGTGGCGACAGGAAATGGGAAGAATGGAATGTCGCATGTGATCATGTTATAGAAGTGTTCTTAAAGAAACTAAGCGACATCATCAAACCATATAATAACAGATATAATATTATCGAAGAATTAGAGTATCAAAAACCAAATTGTACAGCTGAATTTGCATATGATTGGATTATGAAACATCCATCAAAAATTAAAGTTGGTGATACTCAAAATATGTCGATAATAGTAACCGACGGAAATGGGAAGCAACTGTTCACAGTATCTGCTATCATTGGTGGAATAACACCAAATGGTATATCAGAAGAACTTGATGAATCTACTAAAAATATGTTAATTGATCAATTTGTTGCTGAATCACGAGCATTATTTGAAAATATCAAAACCCAAGGAAATCTTCCAGGATATTTAACAACATATCTTGATGATCTCTTGAAAGTTGAAATTCCTTGGGAAACACTTGTAGAGAAATCAATTAAAACAAATATCATAATGAAACCAGATGATCGTAGTTGGAGAAGCTTAAATAAATTCTTCATGCCACACCGATTAAATTTACCAGGAACTTCTCTCGCACAAGACTTAGAAGGAACTGGTACGCTTATTGTCGGTATCGATTCATCAGGTTCGGTTTCTAATAAGAATTTAAAAAAGTTTTCAGGAATTGTTGAAGCAAGTATGAGACATTTCAAAACAATTAATCTCATTATCCACGATACAATAATTCATCAAAGAAAAACATTCGATAAAGATAATATTCATGAGTTCTACAGATTCATATCTGATGAAGGGTATCGTGGTAGAGGTGGAACATCTCATAAATACCTATTTGAAGAAATTCAAACAGAATATTGGGAAAAATATAAAGATGATTTAAGTATGGTAATAAGCTTAACTGATGGTTTCTCAGATGTTGAATCTTATTACAAAAATTCAAAATTTGAGTGGATCAAAAACAATATTCCATTAGTATTCATTATTACCAAAGAAGGTAAAGAAATGGATTTAAGTCAAAATTATGGAAACATCTCCCAAATTAAAATAAATAATTAATCAAGTATTTACTACCGGCAAGATCTTAACTAGATCTTGCCGGTAATTTTTATTTCATATTATTTTGGTATTCTCAAAAT
>JAGVVH010000441.1 GCA_019135895.1 Bacteroidota bacterium
AATACCCGTCTGTCCATTTATGGTACGACATAAACGTATCCGACGATGGTAAAGGAACGGCAACATCCATAAACTGCCACCATAAAACCGGGGAATATGATAATAACCAATCCGGAGTATATTTTCTGAGAACATCCATAATGGGACTCGATGAGCATGTATTCTGGTCTATTTACAATGTCATTCGCGAAATTGAATACACGTTTCGGGTATTGAAAACAGACCTCGACCTGCGCCCCATCTACCACAAAACGGATGAAGCCTCAATGGCACACCTGAACCTGGGCATACTGGCGTATTGCCTGGTGGCAACTATAAGGTACCAGTTAAAACAAAAAGGGATAAACTCCGACTGGAGGGAAATAGTCCGCAGGATGAACACCCAAAAGTGCGTAACAACAAGTATTGTGAACATTGACCAACAAACCATCTCCATCAGACAATGCACCGAACCTGCCAAAGAAGTAAAAGTGATTTATGATATGCTCAATTATAAATATACCCCATTCACAAGAAAAAAATCCGTTGTACCCCCTGCCGAAATCTTTAAAAAAATAGTTCTTGAAATCAGATAATTACAGTATTGGAGCTGCAATGTGGGTTAAGTTGATTTTGCTTTCCTGTTACAGAGTGATCATATTTCTTATTTATACAACCAAAAAGAGCAATGACAATAAGTATAAAGCTTATTTTTTTGCTTGATGCAAAATTGCGAGTTTTGATAAGAAAATTAGAAAGTCCCATAAAAACCACTTTTCCCAAAATCTAGTTTGTTGTCAATTATCGAATAATCAAATCCTATATCAAATAAAATATAATTTAGCTGATTTCTATATAATTCTACAAATTTGATAAGTTCTTTCGGATATTGAAATTTCCTGAGAAAAACAATAAACTGGTTAATACTAATTCCCTGATAATAAATACCATTTCTATTTCTTTTAGTTGCTAAGAAAATTAATGAACAATTCATTAATTGGGGAAGTAGAATTTCAGAAATAGTTGTTTCGGAATTAACAAATGGAGAAGATAGTATTTTTTCAGGTATTTGGTAATAATTTGGTTGAGTGTAAACCTCGTAATGGTTTTCGAATTCTATTTTTTTTGCTGATAGTTTATAAGACCATGAATGAAAGCTTTCCTCGTAATATTTACTAAAATAGATGTTAGCATTTTCAATTTTCATGTTCTCGGCAATATCAAAACTAAACATAGTAAAAGGAAGATTTTCGTCAAAGGTTAACCTTTCAACAAGGAAGTATTTACTTAAAATATCTAAAATGGCATCAAATTCCATAATGCTATGTTGCAGATGTCTATAAAAATACAACTCCAATTCAACTTTGCCATTTATGTTTTTAATTCCCCAGACTGTTTGATTTAAACCAATTTTATTTCTCAGATCTTTTATTAGTTCATTAATTGGGGTATAGAGAGGTGTTTTCTCTAATGATTTATAAAGTAAGTTGCTTATACGCAACCTTTCATTTTTGTCAGTTTTTAGATTGTTTGTAATCCCTGATTTAAGCAATATATCTCTGATTACAGAATGTTCAGTAAACTCTATGGGATTGTATGGAAGTAAGATGTAATTATAAAGTATTTCATCTTTTTGAACAAATTCAAGTGTTTGCATAGTACTTTGCTTTATTGTTTTTGCCATTTTATTATTGGTAAAATTGGATGATTGGTTTTTTTATAATATTCAAGATAATCATCAGACTGTTTATAGGAAGTAGAAAATGAAAGAATATATGGGAAAGAAAGAATTGTTTTTGTCTTCATACTATTTATGACATATATATCTAATAAAAAAGTTGAACTACTAAACAAATGGCCCTGTATAATGCATGCTAATGTTTTATAGCCCGAAATAGTCAAATAGCCTTTTAATTCGTTTTAATCTCCAGTCAATAACGGTGACGCCACAAATAAGGGATTACCATTTATATCATTGATGTTTAATGCTATATTGATAGTTTCTGTAATATCTTGTTTTTCAAATTTAAGTTCAATAATAATTTTTTCATCCACATAGATTTTTTCTTCGACAGTTCTGGTTTCATTTCTGACTTGGATTTCTCTTAGTTTAAAAAAATCGTTTCCGGGAGCAGTGTTTGGATCGTCCCAATGCAGATGGTTTCTTATTTTCGGTTTCTTCAACTCGGGTTTGAATTCTGTTCCCACTGATCCCGTTTCTTTAGTTTCTGGCTTAACCATTGAAGCCTCTAAGACTTCCATGATTGAATCTTCCATATAATCCACGACTACTTTCCCGGGCACTCCTTCTTCCCTGATCCTTCCTTCTTCCAAAATCATAACCCTGCTGCACAGTTTCACCATATCGGTTGGATTATGGCTGACAAGCACAATCGTCTTTCCCTGCCCGAACATGGATTGCAGTTTCCTGGAACTTTTTAACTGGAATTCCGCATCGCCTACCGACATGACTTCATCCAGCAACAGGATATCTGAATCAATGCCGGTAAACACCGAAAAGGCAAGCCTTAAAAACATGCCGCTGGAATAATACTTCACCGGAGTATCAATGAATTTCTCCACCCCGCTGAAATCAATGATCTCGCCCATCCTTTTCCTGATCTCCTTCCGGTTGAGGCCGTTTAATTCCCCACTAAGGTATATGTTCTCCCTGCCTGTCAGTTCCGGATGGAAGCCTATACCTATGTCGAGGATAGAGCTCATCCGGCCAAAAATCTCAATTTTACCGGAAGTAGGTCTCGTAATTCCGCTCAGCACTTTCAGTAACGTGCTTTTACCGGCGCCGTTCTTCCCGATAATACCCAGCACTTCGCCTTTTTTCACCTCAAAAGAAAGGTTATCGAGCGCTAAAATATTTTTACGGCTTTTGATGTTGTTTTGGCTGCCAGGAAAGAGCTTCCGCATAACGAGTTCCTTGAAACTGTTTGTATGGGAATAATCGATCATGTATTCTTTGGATATTTCCGTCACGCGGATCGCTGTAGCACCCATTCCATCCTCCTTTCATTTTACATTCTGTCCACCAGTTTGTATTCTACCCTGATAAAATAGATCATCCCGGTCACAAACAGGAATATAACGGGTATAAACCCGAACAGATAATTCAGGGACGGAATCTCAGTACCCAGGATGCACCACCTCAGTCCGCTGATGACGCCGGCCATCGGATTCAGAAAAAGCAGAAAAGAGTATTTCGCCGGGATCATTACCTCCGGGAAAAATACCGGAGTCACAAATATCCCAAAACCGATGATAAAGGGGATAATGATCTGCAGGTCGCGGTACCTTGCCGTCAGCGCGCTTAACCAGACCGCCACGCTGAGTCCCGTGGCGAGGTTCAGAACAATGAAAACAGGCAAAAAAATCAGGTTAATACTGAACGGATTCCGGAAGATCAGCTTAAAGATCAGGCACACGGCTATCCAGATGCAGAAATCGATCAAACCGACGACTGACTGCGACAAAGGAACAATAAGCCGCGGAAAATAGACCTTCTGGATAAGGTGCTGTGACTGCTGCATGGAACTTCCCACATATCCCACCAGGAAAGAGAAAAAATACCAGGAAGCCATTCCCGGAAATACATACAAGAAATAAGGGATATCCCCGGTATTAATTTTGATAATGTATCCGAAGAAGAAAGTAACAATTCCAACACCAATTACTGACTGAAGGATACTCCACAAAATGCCGAGGTAGGTTTGGGCATATTTCACCCTGATATCCCGTATGGCAAATGAAAGGATCAGGGAACGGTATGCCCATATGCTTTTCAGGTAATCCGCCAAGTCAGTTCTACTGGTCAGAACTGTTTTAAATTCACTATAACTTCCAGTACCTTTGAACATTAATTTCAGATGTCACTTTGCGCGTGACTCATGCAAATATAAACAAAAACAATCTTGCTGAAATTGAAATGATTGAACAAATCATCAAGTATGGCCGGTTTTATACATAATGGAATTAGACACGATCCAGTAAAAACCGTTCGATGTTCCCGAAATGGGCAAGTAATCGGATACAAATTGTAAATTTACGCCGGCAGAAAAGTGATTGCCTTATGTTTCGCGAAT
>JAGVVH010000413.1 GCA_019135895.1 Bacteroidota bacterium
AGGTTACTTTAATGAAAATGATATAAGAAAAAAACAACAAGTAACAAGGTTATGCTCTAATCTAGTGTAAAGCATGTCCCTTAAACTTTGTAAAGTATCTCCCTTAACGAACATGGTAAAAAAAAATAAAAAAAGTTGACTTGTATTATTTAATTTCGGAACTTACGATTGCATTCAGTCTGAAAGTTAATGAATTAAACTTATGCTATAATAATGATTGCGTCTCTGAAATTATTAATTCTCTGAGAAATAGAGAGAAACAATTCTGAAAAGAAAAAACAAAATGAAATTGATGAAAACGATTGTTTTTAAAATAGGGCTCCTAATGCTGTTTATACTGATGGTTAGAACAGGTTGTGAGAAAACCAACGAAAATGGAGAATATGCAGATGTTGAATATTTCAAATTTTCTGACTTCGGTTGTGAAACTGGAGATTCTTGGTATCTAAGACCAGGTTATGTTGGGAAAAATTACATAATCAGGTCTCAACAGGAATTCGAGGAATGTATAGCCATTGAATGTAATCCCCAAATTGATTTCTCAAATTTTGTATTACTCATTGGTGTTAAGCTGTTTAATTCAGGAGCATTGCTATTTAATGAAATGGTACAAGAAAACAATTCTGAAGTCATATATACTATAACTTTCTTGAAAGATGAATCTACAGTCGCTCTTGGCATTCCATATCACTCTATTGTTAGGAAACCGTTAAACGGTAAAAGTATCAGGATTGTTGAAATCGTCAAAGAAACGCTATAAAATGAGAATTAAATCTAATGGACGGGTAAACTTTTTAAGGAGTGCATTTGCATTTGGTTTAGTCCTAATGTCATTAAGCTTATTCGGCCAAAATAACAATTATTACTGGTATAAGGGTACAAAAATTCCTTTGATACTTGTGGACAATAAGAAATTTATACTATTTCAAAGTGATAATTCTGATAGCACATTGGCGGTTCTAAAAAGAAATGAATGGAGAGTTATTAAGAGTGACGTAGACCTTACCATTAACACAATAAATCCTTTTAAGAAAAGTAATCCAAGCGAGGACCACACCTGGGCAATCATAGAAAAGGATAAAGTGGAGAATCCGGAATTATTTTTTTCTCAATTTCCTGAATATATGCTTTATGTATCACCATTCTTCACAAGTCCAAGTGGTGACTTAGCGGGTTTGTCACATCTGTTTTATGTTAGGTTGCATAAAGAACAAGATTTAATTCAATTAGAAGAATTTGCACAGTTACACGAAGTGGAAATACTTGGAAATAACTATTTTATGCCTTTATGGTATACACTTGCATGTACAAAAAGGTCTCCTGGTAATGCCATGGAAATGGCTAATCTGTTTTACGAGTCTGGAAAGTTTTGTGCATCCGAACCTGATTTAATGGTTTCTGATTTGCCTTTTTGTGTTAATGATGAGTATTTTTCAAATCAATGGAATTTAAATAACACGGGACAATATGATGGTACCAATGGTTTCGATATTCGATTTTGTGAAGTAAGGGGATTAACTTCGGGCTGTAGCAATATTGTTGTAGCAGTTGTGGACCAAGGCATAGAATTGGATCATCCTGACCTTACAAATATGTATCCTTTTAGTTATGATACCGAGTCAAACACTCAACCCAGCCAAGTGCTGGGCCCCCATGGAACGGCTTGTGCTGGTATTATTGGTGCTTCTGCAAATAATGATTTAGGTGTCGCAGGTATAGCTTCGGAGTGTCAATTAATGTCTGTTAGCAATAGTCTACAAGGTACACTAAATAGTCGGCAAAGAAGAGGTGATGGGATAAATTGGGCTTGGCATAATGGTGCAGATGTAATAAGTAATTCATGGGGATCTTCTGTGCCAAATGAAATTATAAGTGAAGCAATTGACAGTGCCTTAACGGAGGGACGAAATGGATTAGGATGTGTTATTGTTTTCTCATCCGGGAATAACAATATTGATGTTTCATATCCAGCCAATTATAATCCTGACATAATTGCGGTTGGTGCCATGAATCAATGCGGAGAAAGGAAAAGCCCGAGTTCTTGCGACGGAGAAGCCTGGTATAGGCTTGAATACAATGATTATTTAGGTGGAAGCAACTATGGTAGTGAATTGGATATAGTTGCACCTGGTGTTCTAATTGCAACAACAGATAGGCAAGGCAATGAAGGATACAATCCTAATGTGCCAATTCATACCCTAAATGGAGGAGATAAAATTACTGCTGACTTTATAGATCAAGATTTCACTGTATGGTTTAACGGAACATCTGCTGCCACACCACATGTTGCGGCAGTTGCTGCACTGGTATTATCTGTTAATCCAACTTTAACTCAGGATCAAGTACGCAATATAATTGAGTCTACTACCCAGAAGGTAAGAACAGATATTTACACCTATTCAACTACTCCGGGAAGGACAAACGGTACTTGGAACAACCAAATGGGATATGGCCTACTTAATGCATATGAAGCTGTTATGGCTGCGATTGGTGGTCCAATTGCTGGTTCATATCTAGTCTGCTCGTCCGGAGCTACATTTTCACTTAATGATCCGCCAACCGGAGCATCTATAAGTTGGAATGCCAGCCCGTCAAGGTATTTCACAGTGACCTCTGGATCTGGATCATCTTTCTCAACGTCATGGGCCGGCGGCTTCCGATCAGGAGAAGGGACTATCACAGCGACTATTATTGCATCCTGTGATACAATTACTCTTACAAAAAGCGTTTGGGCAGGAAAACCAGCCGGCGTAACAGCTATAAACTTGCTTCCTGATGATGGTGTTTGTAGAGGTTATTCCTACTACTATCAAGTTGGTGTTTCTGATCCATATCCCTTAAATGTAGAATCGTATTATTGGGATCTTCAACCGCCTGGTGTGATTATCGGTAGCAATACGGGACCCTCGTTAAGATTCTATTATCCTCCAAATACAACGCTTGGGACATATTCAATTGCTGTAAAAACAATTAATTCATGTGGCGAAAGTTTCTATCATATCGAAAACTTTGATGTGATAGATTGTGATCGTGATAAACTGCTCTCACTTATCATTTATCCAAATCCTGCTTCTGAGGAAACTCAGATAACAATAAATGATGATGGAATTTCAGATCATTCAATGTCGGAGAGATCAAGTAGTTATTATGTGAATATCTTTGATTTACAAGGGAGCGTTGTTTATTCCGATAAGGTGACCAGTAACGTTTTTATTTTGTCAGTATCCGGACTAACTAATGGAACATATAGTGTTGTTGCTACTGACAATAAAACAATTTGGCAAGGTGCTTTGATAGTATCTCATTAATCAGGAAGACCCCTTGGGGGTCAGATTTCAAAAGGACACTATCTATAAGTCGGAGTTCCGACAAGTGAATATTTATTTCACAGATTAATTCTGAAACAAAACTATTATAACATGTCAAAGTTGACCTTAAGTACCTAAAGATAAATTTGTTAAGGCTCGTACCATAAATGACGGAGAAGCCCTAAGATGGGATTAGGTAAATATTACCACTAATGCTAACAGGTCGGTATATGTCATTGGCGCGGCTGCTTTTTGCGCGCTAATCCATTAGATCAGCACCACAAAAACCAGTTGGTGCTTTATCGGCCCGGCTTCGCGGCTAATGCCGCCGGGCAAAAACCAGCCCGCTGGCCCCGCTCCCGCGGGGCACTCCCTCCTGGTGTCACGGTTTTTGCCAACGCGAGAATAAAGTAATAACATCATATCCCTGCATCGCACCATGAGTGCAAAAACGCGCGCCACCGCGACTCTGCGCCAACGCCACATACCGCCGAACGTTAGGGCCAATAGCGGCTCTTATAATTGAAAATGTAGCTATGTGCGTTTATCACATCTACTTGGGGGGCCAGCTGAACATCTCGCTGCAAAGTGACTCGCCAACGCGCCGCAACTTAGATTAATAACAACAAACAGAATATTAAGTACCAGTCCAGAACGACTGGCGAAACACCCCAACTCAGCAGTAGGACTACGCTTCACCGGATGCGTAGCGGTTTGCCGAGTAGAAAAGGAAACCT
>JAGVVH010000455.1 GCA_019135895.1 Bacteroidota bacterium
CCCTTGACAGGTTCTGGACAGCACTTACCTTGGCGTTTATGGCCGTTGATGGGGCACCACAGAAAATTGTTAATAACTTTCTTAAATAATGCTTACTTTATTAGGGTTAAAACACCCCTTTTTAAAATAAAATAAAGAATACATGAATATTAAAGAAATATATAGGTTTTTATCCCCAAGATTTCAAAGTTTATTTCTTGAGTACAAAGTAGATTTTAAGCCACGATATGGGCATGGAAAACCTCCTCATCAGGATTTGTATAGAATAATTGACAGAAACCGGGAAAATTACAAAGACTTAATCAATAAATCTTTACTGTTAAAGGAGTCAATATGGATAATTAAAAATTCGGACAAGGAAACAGATTCAATTAAACCAACTTGGAATAATGGGTTCTTGCCTGGACTTGACATTATTGGGATTTATACCATGATTTCAGTTTTCAAGCCTAAAAAATTCATTGAGATAGGTTCTGGTAACTCGACCAAAGTTGCATACAAGACAAAAAATGAACAAAAGTTGGATCTCGAAATTATTTCGATTGACCCAATGCCTCGTGCTGAGATTGATAATTTAGCGAACAAAGTAATTAGAGAGCCATTCGAAAATATCGATTTTAATATATTGGACGAATTAGAGGAAAACGATATTCTTTTTGTGGACAATTCGCATAGGATTTTACCAAATTCTGATTCTATGGTTTTTTACCTTGAAATATTACCAAGATTGAAAAAAGGTGTAATAGTTCATATTCACGATATTTATTTACCATATGATTATCCACAGTTTATGTGCGATAGATTTTATTCGGAACAATATGGGTTAGCCATGTATTTGTTGGCAAATTCAAAAAAATATGAACCAATTTTACCGAATTATTTCATATCTGAGGACAAAGAAATTAGTAAGCAGATTGAGCCGATTTGGAACCACCCAAACTTAAAAGGTGTTGAAAGGCATGGTGGGTCATTTTGGTTAAAAATAAATGAATGACAATGAAATCCGATGCTCCATATTCTCTGCGTTTTCAGGCATGTTGGGCATTTTCATTATCTATCACAAAACTCCAAAATGCCAGAAGAGCCTTCAACCCCTTCGTGCTCTGACACGTAACAGCTACAAAAGTGAACAATGATTTAGCTTTTCATAAACAGCTAATAGCTTGATAATGAACAAAGCCCAGCCCATTCAAAAAATGATGTTTAACAGTTCAAGAAAGCCAAAAGAAAAGTAGTTTAGTGATGCCAAACTAAAATGGGAAACTGAGGTCGCGAGACACACAAATTGTAACACTACCTATTCAACCACTCAATTCCTTCAATAATCTCATCTTTATACGAATTCAAAACATTTAAATTCCAGGTGATTGCTTCGTGATGAAAGATTCTGTTTCTTAATTTTCTAATTCCGTTTAACTTGGAACTCATTGTCTTCCTTTTTCTTATGTTTTTTGGACAATTAGGAAATGCTAACCTTAAGCTTTTCCACAAAGTCATTTCGAACTTTGAGTCAAACAATGAAGTCCAAAACCCAAATGATAGTTCAGCAATAATTCTACCTGGTGTTATTTCCTCTTTATGTATAGATATTTGTTCTTGCTTGCGATATTCTATCAATTTGAAATCTGGTTGCAATTTTTATAAAATCCTTATTATCATACCATTCTTTGTCGTTAAATCTTTTAGCTAACTGATAATCAATGGAGTTTCTTAATCCTACTTCTAATACAGCAAGCAAAGGGTAAAATGACTCCGATATCAGAATGTTGCTTTTATAATGAGAAATCGCTTTTGATAGGTCATTCTTATGGTAATTTAAATACGGCTCAAGTCTTTCTTTCGATATAATTCTCTCAACTAATGTATTGTTATTCATAAATGTATTATCTTTGCATTGTAGTCCCGGTGATTCCTCTCCCAGTTCTTATGCTGGTGATGAAGCCGGGTTTTTTGTTTTATATAGTCAAAGTTAACCAATACTTTCCAAATATCTAATTCATTTTCTCATAAACACGCACATAAGATCACATGGGTTCGTCTTACTATTCTGACTAATGTTTAAGAAATTGTTTCATAATCAAGATGTTACAAAACCTAAATCTTCTTTAGTTAGATCAAATTTATCAATTTGTTTTTGAATACGCTTCACTAATCCAAGTTTTCTTTTCTGGTCTAAAAACAAACATCCTGCAGGATTTATATATTGGCATCCTTTAACAACCATATTCCAAATTATCACCGCAAGCTTTCGGGCTGTTGCGCTTATGGCAGAAACTCTTCCTTTTCGAAAACTGATACGATGAAAAAAATCACGCAACGGAGTTGATTCTTTTAGGTTTCCTATAGCATTGGCGGCATTACGCAAAGTTATTTTGAGTCTGTTGCTTCCTTTGGGTAACTTGCTTGAAAGCAATTTACCGCCACTTACTTTATTGTTGGGTGCAAGACGCAGCCATGAAGTAAAATGCTTTGCTGTCGGAAATTTGCGTAGCCCCTCTATGCCTACTTCACTCATCAGAGCCAATACTGTGGAATAACTCATACCTTCTATTGCCAACAAATCTATGCCTTCAAACATCTGGTACGATTTCAGATGCAGATCAATGCCCTTGGGCGTGTTTTTATTGATCTTTTTGTATGACTTTGCGCAATCTGGTGCTGTTGCTTGTTCTCATCCTGACCGATAATTTCATTCAACTTCTTTTCTATCATAACATCACACTCGCCAATTTTTTTCTGCAGATGATCATAAGTGTCGAGTTCCTGCTGCAAGGCGAATAAATCCCGAGTTTGACAGTTGATTTTTGTAACTGATTGTTTTATAAAATTTTAAATGGTGTCAAAATGATTTGTGACACTACATTTTCTCTTTTTTCAGTATTTTCGACGGTATCCTCATATTCATTGCTTTTAGCAGCTTCATGGCATTTTCTGGTATGTCAGTTCGTACCCATAAGGTCTGCTTCCTGACTTTTACCGGAATTGCCAATACCTGGTTTAACTCTTTCATTCCTTGAACTGCAGTTAACACCCTGGAATTTATCCATCCGTGTTCAATCGTTTTTAAGTTCAGTTGTTCTGCTTTTTTGCGTAGGTTTGTGGTAAGATGGGCTTCGCAGAGATAAGCAAGGAAACAAACCATAATATGACCGATAATCCGGTCATCTGTCCAATGAAACATAGGTCTGGTTTTAAACGTTCCTTTCAGTTCTCCGAAGGCATCCTCAATGCGCCAAAGTTGTTTGTATTCCGAGATAATATGCTCAGCAGTCATAGATTCCTTTTTTACATTGGTTATGATCCCGAAAAATCCATCCCTTCTGCTTTCTTTTTCGATGGCTTTCTGGTTAAGCGTTGGCCTTTTGTCATCGTTAATACAAACATACTTTTTGTAATTGCAGTTGCTAATAAACTCTTTATCTGTCAGCTTTTTCTCTGACAGCTTTTGTCTGATTTTGTCCAGAACGTCCTCCCTGGTTTTGCGGTCCCGTTCTGCCCGGGCCTTTGACCATGTAACGATATACCGGTCCTGTTCAATCCCGGTTTCGTACCAGGCCAGTTCGTCACTAATAAAGGTGAAACGGCTGATATCGTAAAACTCATTCTGAACGGTTTTTTTACTTGTTCCGATTTTGAAACCAACGATGAACTCGCCAGAGTCTTTTCTGAGGTACTTAAGGTTTTTAGAAGAAAATAAACCTCTGTCGGCCACAAAAATAAAACGGTTGACTACGTATTTTTTACGCAGCTTCGTTACCATCCCCTCAAGGGTTTTCCCTTCAAAAGTATTGCCCGGATGAACCTCAAATCCCAATGGAATGCCATGTTTGTCGGTCAACAGTCCAAGGACTACCTGGGTGCAGTCGCTGCGTTTTTCCTTGCTGTAATCGAATCGGGGAAGATTGGCCTTATCGGTACGCGTGCTTTCAAACCGTAAGGTTGTCAGGTCGTAAAGTAGCACATCAACCTGAACATTGAACAGATCCTTGCCATAGTAGAAAAGCTTTCTTTCTATCTCCTCT
>JAGVVH010000202.1 GCA_019135895.1 Bacteroidota bacterium
TTTCACGAAATGATGATGCTTCAGTATGCAGTTGATCAGCAATCTGCTCGTCAACCTTAACTGCCATCTTGGCATTGGCTATTGAGTTCAGATACTTGTTTACGATGACGGATTCTTCTGAATTGATCTCGTGAGCCGAGGTTAAGAAAAAATCCTCAGCCACTTCTTCATTTGAATCGTCCAAGCTTTGGGACATAGAACATTCTCCATTCAGATTCAAAAATTTCTTGTAGAATAATTTTACTTCGACTGCCTTGCTAACCAGTTCCTGTGCGGTTTAAGCAACCCCGCCAAACAAGGAATTTCCTTCTCAAATTTCGACTCCAGCAACTCCAGTAAATACTTTGTATGCAGGATCGAGAGAGTTTTTTTCCCTGTATTTTTAGCCGTTTTCTGCACCCATTGATTAACTTTCATAAAGTCTATGCCCAACGCCTCCGCTGCATCATCGCCTATTCGAAAACCGCTGCCCGGCGCTTGCAGGGAAAGTATGCGGATCAACTCAGCGCCATTGCCATCTCCGTTCCATGGAGGGAAATTCAGCTTCATGTCCAGAGTCAAACCCATTTCACCAAGGTTCTCCTCAATTTCGTGAAGTGATGTCCGTCCAAAGTTTTTCAGTTTGAGGAGTTCAGACGCAGACTTCTGCACCAGTTGTCCGATCAGTTTTATGCCCGCATTGTTCAGGCAACCCTTTGATCGGACAGACAGCTCCATTTCTTCTTCAATGAGGCAAAGGAGAGTTCTTTTTTCTTGAAGCACATTCTCTGGTTCATTCCTGGCAGGTGCTTTCCTCTCGAACACCATTCCTGAAGATGCAATACGTTGATAACTGTCCGCTTGCCGCATATTCATAAACCTCCCTTGTTTTTGACACTCAACTCCCTTTTGATGGACAAACCTGCCCATCTATGCTCGGAAAAGCATCATTCCAATGCAATATTGTGTACTTGAGATAAATTTCCGGCGTTGGAGTATTATATTAGCCGTTGTTTCGGCTAAAATTTTATAATAAGAAATGCTTAATTTTGTTGTAAAATATTATACATAAAACGACTCTAAATGTCAATAGTGGCTCAATTGCTTGATTATAAATAGAAAACTGTTATTTTGCGTTTAGAGTGGGTTTGCGGATTATTTATACCGTTCCTAATGCTGATTTTTTGGTCATATTTAGAAAAACTCAATATTTCCTGTAAGTTAACCTTATCTTTCATAACTTCGTACATATAGCAGGAAGAATTGCTTATTTTTGAACAATATTCAATATACACGAGAGTGCGAGATTATTAATGCATTGTCAGAGCTATATGAATATTTATGATGCACAGCTAATTTGGACAATTGGAATAACTGTGAAGTAATTTTTTAACTGCAGACATCATTTCAAAAGTTCATTTTTTAAGAATCAAGAATTTTTATATCCTTTTAACAACTAGTAGCAAAAAAAGATATACAAATTCATCTGGTTTTGATATAAACACGCAAATAAAAAAATACCACACCACATATTAAGACTATGAATAGAAATGTATTGCTTGTTGAGCCAGGCTACAAAACAAAATTCCCGCCTTTAGGGTTAATGAAAATTTCAACCTATCATAAGAAATTAGGGGATAATGTCCAATTTGTTAAAGGATATTACAATAATCAGTCTGAATTGGGTGATATCGTTCAAAACACAGGCTGGGATAGAGTTTATATATCAACTCTTTTCACATATAATTGGAAAATAACTATTGAGACAATCAAGTCGTATAAGAACCTCATGAAGGATAATGACAAAATTTTTGTTGGTGGTGTTTTAGCAACTCTAATGCCCGATGATTTGTGGGAGGAGACTGGTATATATCCTCATAGAGGACTTTTAAATGACTCAAAGATGCTGCGTGATAATAATGAATATATAATAAACGACATGGTTCCTGATTATTCATTATTTGATGCAAAACCTGACCAATATAACTTACTAGATAGTTATATTGGTTATTCAACCAGGGGATGCGTGAGAAAATGTCCATTCTGCGGTGTGACTAAATTGGAACCCAAATTTTTAGATTATATAAATATCAAATCATATATCGATGAAATAATACGTAGTCATGGTGAAAAACAACATCTCATATTATTAGACAATAATGTCCTCGCTTCGAATCGGTTCAAGGATATAATTCAAGATATAAAAGATATCGGCTTTGTTAAAGGAGCAAAAATTAAAAATAAGCTTCGTTATGTTGATTTCAATCAGGGTGTGGACGCTAGGTTAATGACAGAAGAAAAAATTAAGTTATTAGCTACAATACCCATCCATCCATTAAGAATTGCCTTTGACAATATTAAGGAGGAAAATAAATATTCAAAAAGTATTCGACTAGCGGCCAAATACAATATCAGAAATCTTTCGAATTATATTTTGTACAATTATAAAGACACGCCAGAGGATTTCTGGCAAAGGTTGAAAATAAATATTGATTTAAACAAAATATATGACCTCAATATTTATTCTTTCCCTATGAAATATATGCCTCTAAATGCAAAGGACAGAGGCCACATTGCTTTGCCTCATTGGAATTGGCAGTTCCTTCGAGGGGTGCAGAGGATACTAAATGTCTTAAAAGGTTCCGTTATGACCGCAGAAGATTTCTTCTATAGAGCATTCGGAGAGACAGAAAAAGAATTTGTTAAGATTCTTTACATGCCGGAAAAAATACTTATGTATCGAACGGACACTCCGCGAAAAGCAGAAAAAGAATGGAACTCTAAATTCATCAAATTAACTGAAAACGAAAGAAAAGAATTATTAAATATTCTATGTGAATACAAAACGCCAAAAATGTTAGCTATCGCAACTGTTAAAACAAAAAATAAAAGACTTAAAGAGATATTGAATTATTACTCAGACGAACAATCCAATACGGAACAATTACTTGACTTAGACCTAGAGGGTGAATATGCCTAAACAAATTAGAAAATCGACCTTTAAAGCTGGAATGTATTTACTGGAAACACTCACAGCTGGTATGTACAATAATCCTTTAACAATATATCGCGAATACATTCAGAATGCTGTGGACTCGATTGATCTTGTTAAGAACCAAAGCAAGAGAGATGCGACAAGTATAAACATTGATTTAGATCCTATTAAAAAGAACATTACTATTCGTGATAATGGTGTCGGTATTTCTGCTGACGTTGCAGAAAACATATTGAGCAGTATCGGAAGTAGTAATAAGCAGGGGAGCATGCCTGGAGAGTTTAGGGGGTTTAGGGGTATAGGTCGTTTAGGGGGTATTGCTTTTAGCAATAAGGTAATCTTTAGGACCAAAGCTGAAGGGGAAAAAAGGGAGTCTATACAAGAATGGGATTGCCAGAGATTAAGGCAAATATTCATCAAGGAAAAATATAATCTCACGCTCAAAGATTTATTTGGGCAAATTACAAGTTTTTCACAACAAAATAGTTTACCTGCAAAAGGTAGCTATTTTGAAGTAAATTTACATGGTGTATCTAGTTTCAGAAACCACATCATCGACATTGCAAAGATTAGAAATTATATTAGTCAAGTTGCTCCTGTCCCTTTTAATTATGATCAATTCCCGCATGGTAGGGAAATAGATGAATACCTCAACGACAATCTTACGAACTATTCCGCATATAACATCGTGTTGAATGGGAAGCCAATTTATAAAAATTATTCCAACACAATAAAAACGTCTATGAAGAAAGGAGAGGCTGTAGATAACATCATAGATATTCATTTCTTCGATATAAAATCAAATGATGAAAAACCTATCGCTTACGGGTGGTATGGAAAACGAAATAATCTCTTAGGTTCAATAAGAAAAGGAGAAGGCTACTCGGGAATACGTGTACGAGTTGGAAATATTTTATTAGGAGATTCCCACTTATTAGACCACTGTTTTAGAGAGGATAGATTTAATGGCTATATAATTGGGGAGATTCATATTAATACTCCTCAATTAGTACCTAATAGCAGAAGGGACGATTTTGTT
>JAGVVH010000417.1 GCA_019135895.1 Bacteroidota bacterium
AGAATAAAACAGGACAAAATATCAGTACAAAATATTTTTTCATATTACCTAAGCATATTGATGACAAAAATAGAGAAATTACTGAATTAAGCACGGATAAAATTTATGACTATTGCCAAGCCCTTGAGGCAGAACTGCTTTACATTGAGTGCAAGATTTATGTTTCTTCAGAATGGTAATTAGAATCTATTGTTTTCGAAATAATTTCGGATACGTGTTTCTATCAAAGTATCAGCGGGCAAGCCAAGTCTCAGAAAAAGAATTATGAATTAAAATTCTAATTATCAACAATCTGAAAAAACATTTGAAAGAATATGGTTAATAAAGAAAAAGGTTTACTTTTGCAATAAAATAAGTTAGCACTTTTTCTCTCAGAACTGAAGATAAACTATCAAATTAAAATTTCTTAAAAATGAAATAAAGTTGTCTGAAGAAGAAGGGAGACAATAATCTATAAAATAATAATTAGGAATGATATGAAAATAGTATTAGGAGGCATTTCAGCAATAGTACTCGGGATATTTATCGGAACCAGTTTCTGGGGATGGGGAATAATTTCTATAGGATTAATAATTATTGGAATTATTGGAATTATTGGACATCTTATTGATAATAATCAAAATATAAAACGAGAAGCTGAAAATGAATCCATTAATAGAGAAACAGAAAACTATATTGGAGAAAATATTCATAACTATGGAAACCCAGAAAAAATAATTATTTACAGTGAGAATGGAATACATAATTATATCTGTATATTTGAAAATTGTAATAAAATCCTTATAAAAAAAAAGTTATATAACTTCAGCGACTTTATTTCATATAATCTTTCAGACAATGATAATATAATTTCAAGTTACTCAATAAAAACCTCAACATCAAGTGCATTGGGCAGAGGAATTATTGGTGGTGTTTTAGCTGGTGGTGTTGGAGCAATTATCGGTGCTTCCTCAGCAGAAAAACAAGTTGTAAAAAAAACAGGTGTGGATATCACTTATAAATTGGATATAACATTAGATAACCTTTCTGAACCAAATATAACATTGAAATTCCCAAAAAATATTATTTTTTATCCTTCAAATTCTAAATACTTAAAAGAAAATAATGCACCATTTTATAATTTAATTGATATTAAGTCAGGAGTACAAGAAATAGCTTCAATTATTGAAATAATTATTGATCGAAATAAAAGATTCTAGTATATAGTATATTATACTCCAAAAAAAAGACTTCGGCAAGAAAAAATTAATTCAAGTTCAAGGCAAAATTTCCGATATTGTCGCCGGCTGCCATCCGTCGGCAATATTCTAAAAACTTTCCGCCAAATTATCTTCAAATTTTCACATCACCTTCTCCGTCGGCAATGTTTTTCCGAACTTGCCAATCTCATTCAATCTTATTCAATCTTATTCAATCTTATTCAATCAACACTCACTTTGCGTTAGCGATTGTAGCGGAAACCCCGTAAAGGCGGGGGCTTTGGGGCACAGGGAGCGGCAGAGCGACCAGAGGAAGCTACTGTCCGCGACCATGAGCCCCATGACCACCGCCTGCGGAGTTGTAGCGTAAAGCGCGACGGCGAAGCCGGAACGCCCAAAAGAAATTACTAATAAAATGATAATAATTCTATAATGAATATATAATTTTATTATTTTTGCAAAACTAACAACTACTCAACATGGCTACTAAATCTCTATTAAACAATGCTATCAGGTTATCTTTTATTTTCATCAGTATCATTTTCATTGTCCATTTCACAAGGGCATATTCGCAAGGAGGGCAAAATTGCCTATCAAAAGAGAATTGCACCGTCATGGACGATTATCTGTTACTAGTAAATCCGCACAATATAGCTGCCGGAAATTTCTTAAACAGGTCATTTATCTCGGTTTCCATACAAAATCAATTATTCATCAAAGAGCTGATGAACGAAGAGATCAGTGCACAATGGATTTACAAGACAAATGCATTTTCTGTGGATATCCGCCATTTTGGCTATTCGAAATACGGAGAGATGAAAATAAGTGCCGGCTACTCGAAACAATTTGGCAACAAAATTGCCATTGGGCTCAACTTTCACTATTTACTCAACCATGCCATCCATTACAAGGCTCAGAATTCCTTTACTTTTGATCTTTCCTTTCAGGCAGCAATTTCTGAAAAATTCGGGTTAGGGCTTGCGGTTTACAATCCGGCAAGACTTAAATACGGGATTAAAGGAGGACAAATGATACCGATAGAATTTATTTACGACTGCTATTACAAAATCGGCAAAAAGCTCCTATTATTCAGTGAAATAGAAAAGAAAATCCCGGGAGCATTCAATATAGGCTTTGGAATGAGTTACCATTATTCCCAACTGAGTTTCAGCAGTTTGCTCACTCTCACGAGGTGTAGTTTTCTCATTTCAGTAGAATGGCATTCATTCATTTTTGGAATTCGGAGCGACTTTTATTACAAAACAGGCATCTCTCCTACTCTTAATCTATACTATCTCTTATAAAATTTTGTACATGAACAGTTTAAAAATCTTGCTAATAAAGCCATTAGTAACAGTTGTCCCAATTAAATTAACGGTCATGTTTCTTTTCCTACAGGGAACTCTTTATTCACAAGTTGACAGCAACAAGCTAAACCGGAACTTTGAAGAAATATTGATTGAAAACATTGAGAACAGAGTTGAAAACAGTGACGAAGAGTCGGATTACAGCGATGAATTGGAAGAGTTCATTTTAGAGGAGCAACGGAAAATATCCATCAACTATCTATCGCCGGAGATTGCAGTCAATATTTTGAAATTATCAGAATATCAATATTACCAATTACAATTATATATTGACAAATACGGACCATTGCTAACAATAAACGAGTTGGCGGCCATAGATGGATTTACGCCGGAGGATATTAAGAGGATGGCCCCCTACATAGAAATGAAGTCTGCTCCTCAAAAGTCAAAGTCATTGGCAGAATTTTTCAGAAATCCCAAGAATGAGTTATTGCTTCGCTACGGAATAATTTTAGAAAAATCAGCCGGATATGACACCACCAAAGAGAATCATTATTTAGGGTCTCCGTTCAGATTAAGTTTCAGATATAAATTCACAGCCGGGAATCATCTATCATTAAGTTTTGCCGGAGAAAAAGATGCAGGGGAGCAACTGTTCAGAGGCACACAAAAGCAAGGTTTTGACCATTATGCTTTTAATATAAGTTTACGCAACATGGGCATTATAAAATCATTGGTAGTTGGAGATTATAAACTCAACTTAGGGCAGGGTGTTGTCATCGGCTCAGGGTTAATGAGTGGCAAAGGAAGTGGTGCGGGAGGAATCAGAAAATTTGCCACCGCCATTCAGCCATCAGCTTCCATGAATGAAGGCAATTATTTCAGGGGCATTGCCACTACTATTGGCAACCCGTCAATATCAGGCACTATATTTTACTCTTTACAATTTTATGATGGTGAATTGACAACTGAAAACGAAGAAGATGAAGCATCTTTTGAAGGGTCACTCTCCTCAACCGGATATCACCGAACCAATAATGAAATTGCCAAAAAGAATAAACTTTTTAGTCATAACTATGGGTTTGATATTACACTGAAAAGGAGAATTTTCAAGATAGGCATCAGGGCCATCAGAACAGACTTTTCCAAAACAATAACAGAAAGCGACGAACTTTACAAAAAATTTGATTTCTCCGGAAAGTATAATTACAATATTGGCATTGACTACCAGGTATTGATTCGGAAAGTAATTCTATTCGGAGAGGCAGGAATCTGTAAAAATTGGGGAGTAGCCATTATACAGGGAATCATGACAGAACTTGATCCGAGAGTAAAAAGTTCCCTGTTATTCAGATATTACGACAAAAAATACTGGGCTCTCACTTCCGGAGCATTTGGGGAGAATAGTGCAAATAAGAATGAAGTAGGATTATATTTTGCATCCGATATCATTGCCGGGCGGTGCACAGAATTACAGTTTTACAGTGATATCTATTATTTATATTTCAATGAAATTACAACTTTAAACAGACACAAGTTCAGGGGGTGCTTCAGTTATAATCTCACCGAGAAGATAAAATTAAAGTCAGAATTAAATTTTGTTTTCAACACAGAGGAATCATTTAAAAGCCCCAAATCGGGAATTCTTGTATATCAGGACGTAAGTTATTCATTTTCAAAAATAAATTTAGACTTACAAGTACGCATTGCCTTATTCGACACCGATTCATACGAGGAACGGATCTATGCCTATGAACATGATCTTTACCAAGCATTTAACATCACCGGCTATTATTTTCAGGGTTGGAGAGGCTATCTCATGCTTAAATACCGCTATAAATTTTTAGATATTTGGGTAAGAATAGCCCAAACATATTACACTAACAAAACTGAAATTGGGAGTGGAGCTGACTTGATTGCATCACCACACAAGACAGAACTTAAAGTTCAGTTATTGTTTCATTTTTAAAAGCTTCTGTTCTACTTTTTCCATCAGCCACATAGGAGTAGAAGTTGCACCGCAAATACCGACAGATTCCCCCTTGACAAAACTGATCTCAGCACAAGCTGAAAAGATAAAGACCGTTAGAGCTTTTTTCTCCGGAAACAAAAATAATTTTATCATACTTTTCAGCAAAGGCTCTTATTTGCTGCGAACGGTTAGCTACCAATCGGCAAATGGTATCCGCATATTGAAAGAGGTGGTCATTTCCGGAGCGATGGTATCTTTCCTTTATTTCCTCTATCAGCTCTTTGTAATCTTCCACACTTTGCGTAGTTTGGGAGTAGAGTCGCGCGGGCTTGGTAAAATCCACTTTATCCACATCGGCAATCGAAGAAATGACAATTCCATTTTGGTTGGTCTGCCCCAGCAATCCAATCACTTCAGCATGACCTTCTTTGCCAAAAATAAGGATTTGCCCATTCTGAGCCATCGTCTCTTCATAGCTTTTTTTAATACTCTTCTGCAGATTCAGCACCACCTGACAAGTGGTATCCAACAACTGTATATTATTTTTCTTTGCGATTTGATACGTTTCGGGAGGTTCTCCGTGGGCACGGATAAGCACCGTAGTATCGTGTAATTTTTCAAATTCATCTCGAGAGACAATAATCAGTCCAAGGTTAGTCAATCTTTTAACCTCTTCATTATTGTGAACGATATCACCAAGACAATAAAGGGATTTATGAGCTTCAAGATAACTTTCCGCTGTTTTAATGGCATTAATAACGCCAAAACAAAAGCCGGAGTGTTTGTCGATAGCCACCGTCATTCATTACAATTTTTCAGGGAGCAGAGAATCAACAAACTCTTGTCTATTAAAGACCTGAAGTTGATGAATTTTTTCTCCGACGCCGATATATTTAACCGGAATTTTAAACTGGTCTGAGATTCCGATAACCACTCCACCCTTTGCAGTTCCATCCAATTTTGTTATTGCCAGGGCATTCACATCGGTAGCAGCGGTAAATTGACGAGCTTGTTCTATAGCATTCTGTCCTGTTGAGCCGTCAAGAACCAGCAATATTTCGTGAGGAGCATCCGGGATCAGTTTTCCAACAACAGTTTTAATTTTAGCAAGTTCCTTCATCAGGTTAACTTTATTATGAAGGCGGCCGGCGGTATCAATAATGACCACATCACATTTATTGGCAATAGCGGAGGCAACAGTATCATAAGCAACAGCAGCGGGGTCAGAGCCCATTTTTTGGACAATGACAGGCACTTCTGCACGTTTTGCCCAAATTTCAAGTTGATCTACTGCAGCAGCACGAAAAGTATCGGCAGCACCCAGCATCACCGAATAGCCTTTTTGTTTAAACTGGTAAGCCAATTTGCCGATAGTGGTGGTTTTCCCAACTCCATTAACGCCAACAACCATAATGACATAAGGTGTTTTTCCTATGGGGAGTTCAAAATCTTCAAGGGTATCGGAATTATTTTCCTGAAGTAAAGAGACAATTTCTTC
>JAGVVH010000261.1 GCA_019135895.1 Bacteroidota bacterium
CGAAATCCCAAACAGAAACTTTGATAAATATCTCAGCAGTATTCCTATCGGAAATGATAAAATGAGTAATGAGAGTATTGAATTTGTAAAATTTTACGGCGATTTATTAGCGATAAGAAAAGCTAGCTTCGTTAATTGTTGGGTGCTTAGTCCTGACGAATCATATGCTCTATGGAAAATATATTTAAGCGGCAATAAAGCTGGGGTTGCTATAAAAACTAGAACAAAGAATCTTATTGATGCCATAAATGCAAAATCAAAACCGGATGGCCAACCCAAAATACATATGGGAAAAGTTGAATATACTGATTTTATTAAAAAGGAGGTTAGCATTGAAAGTTTAATAACCACAAAGAGCAAAGCTTACAAATATGAAAATGAATGTAGGTTAGTAATTTTGAATGAACCGGAATATGATTATACAACTGATGGGAGAGAACAGAAGCTTCACAATTTTTTTAAAGTGGATGTTGATATTGATAAATTAATAAATGAGGTCTACATTTCGCCATTTGGTGGGGCTATGTTTTATGATGTATTTGTTTCTACTTTGAAAAAACTCAGTCCATCCTTATTATCAAGAATTAGAGAATCTTCAATAATAGAAAAATAGCTCAGGGCCTAACAGGTCGGTATATGTCATTGGCTTCGACTGGTTTTTGCGCGCCGGTCCGTCAGACGGGCACACCAAAACCAGTTGGTGCTTTATCGGCCCGGCTTAGCGGCTGAAGCCGCCGTGCAAAAACCAGCCGGCCGGCCCCGCTCCCGCGGGGCACTCCCCCTGGTGTCACGGTTTTTGCCAACGCGAGAATAAACAAACAACATCATAACCCTGCATCGCACCACGAGTGCAAAAACGCGCGCCACCGCGACTCTACGCCAACGCCACATACCGCCGAACGTTAGCGGTCATGGTTCCCGTAAAATATTGACTATGAAGACACTTATTATTATCATCTCAAATTTATGCCTAGTCCTAACTGGCTGTACGACTAACTCAACTATTAATGCTGATTTAATTAAAAAGGATTGGGTTTCAGAGATCGATAAGTATGACAACATTTACCGACTTTATGTGGAAGATAGTTTGATGTTTGAGACCTTAACTCCAGCACTTGATCCCGTTGTTCCATATAAAATTTCTTTTGATACACTAATCATATTCACTAAAGATTACAATCCTTATCCCAGAATTGAATCAAAAATATTCAAGTACAAGATAGGAAGATTAGATTCTCTTGAACTTATCTTAATACAGGTCTTTCCGCCATCAAGAGATACTGTCTTTTTCAAAAGAGAAGAACTGATAAAAAAGAATGATATCAGAATTTCACAACTAGAATTCTTTTCTGGAATGTGTCTTGGAAGATGTCCAATTCAAAGTATTAGAATTGATGCAGATTCAACATTATACCATTTTGGTTATCGTAATACAAAGCACTTGGGTCTTTCACAATACAAATTAAATAGTCCTGAGTTTTTAAGGCTACAGAACAGGTTGAATTCTATTGATAGGGATAGTTTTAAATTATGTGTAGCTGCACCAGATGCATCAAATTTTAAGTTGTTTATTAAATCGCACAATGACTCAATTGAAACAGACGGTATGTTTTGTGCTAATTTTACAAATTTTAATAAGCTCATTGTCTATTTAGAATTTCTTGAACGTTTATTGCCACTTGATTCACTTGATGATAAAGAAATGGGCTTTCGATACAAGCCTCATTATGATAATTAACTCAAATATTAAACCACGAACCGCTAACAGGTCGGTATATGTCATTGGCGCTCCGCACCGCGAGAACTTTCTGGCTAAAGAGGACCGTTAATTGGTCTGCGGTGCGGCCCGGCCCCGCTCCCGCGGGGCACTCCCTCCTGGTGTCACGGTTTTTGCCAACGCGAGAATAAAGTACAAACCGCTTAACCCTGCATCGCACCACGAGTGCAAAAACACGCGCCACCGCGACTCTGCGCCAACGCCACATACCGCCGAACGTTAGGTGCAATTTAAGACCGCGATCAACGAAATATCTCATAATGAAGAAACTAACCTCATTAATATTCATTCTGATTTCATTGAATATTTACTGTCAGGTAGACACAATTAATAAAAACACAACTGACAATAATATGCAATTAAAAATAAGACCCTTCATAATAGGGGGGCAACCTGATGTTATGTTAGTCTATAAGAATTCTCAAATAAACCTGGATAATATTACTCTTAGAAAAATAGATCCAAAATGGGTACGCAGGTTTAAAGTTTTAAAAGAGAAAGATTTTAAATCTATTCATGGAGATCTGAATGGCACAATACTACTTTACCCCAAGAGAAGATACCTCGACCAAATACAGACAGTTTTGAATAAATAAACTGCACCTAACAGGTCGGTATATGCAATTGCCGCTCCGTACCGCGAGAATCTTCTGGCTAAAGAGGAACGCTAAGTGGTCAGCGGTACGGCCCGCCCCGGCTCCCGCCGGGGACCCCCTCCTGATGTCACGGTTTTTGCCAACGCGAGAATAAACAAATAACATCATTACCCTGCATCGCACCACGAGTGCAAAAACACGCGCCACCGCGACTCTGCGGCAACATGCACATACCGCCGAACGTTATGTTTAAGCCGAAACATACTCAAACAAGTTAAACATCACAAAACAAAATTATTAAGACCAATCATTCTACTCTCATCTCAAATTATAATATCTTGATTATGAATAGTTACGGCACAATATTTGTGGAACATCAATGTAATTGACTAACGACGACCTACCATGAAAAACTTATTATTCCTATTAATCTTCTGCCTTTTATTTTCAACTGCATGTGAAAAAACAGATAAAGATGTTTTTTTCAGACTTGGAAGTGGACAGGAATTCACATTTAGCGACATCGAGCTCTATGATACATCAACAAATATCCTATATTTCAAGAAAGAGCAGGATTATCTCGAAAAAATGTATGAGAATTCATTTGCCTTTATGAACAATGGAGAAATAATTTACCAAGGGAGTTTTCATCCGGGATACTCAAGCTCTATGCCAATTGGCCCGTTTATTTGGTCCCCACCTGCATACGGAACATATGCTTTAAAGATCGAGAACTGGCGCAATCCAAACAATTCAGATGTAAGAAAAGATCCTACTTTAATTAATATATTGAATCAGAACAATCTCCTTCATTCAGGTCTTCAAATTTCAAGGAGTTCCATAGATATTCAAGGCTCGCAACTCACGTTTAAATTTACAGTTACCAATAAAGATCAAACTGACCTGATGATTATTGATCCTAATAAAACTGGTCTTAATCTTTTTCATTTTTTTACAAATGGATTATACATAAGAGATCTTTCGCACAATGAAGTATTCTCAAGTAATATTCAGCATCAGACGCCAGATCCATGGAACAAATGGGAAATAGATTGGTTATCAGAGCTTAAATCTGGTAATTCAATGGAATTCACTATAAACTATACTATTGAAAGGACATTACCCTCAGGAGAATATGAGACTTCTTTTGAATTCCCCGGTTTAGGAATAGGAGGTCAAATATCCAAAGATCAACTTTTTCAAGGGAATAGCAGGATTTGGTTAGGTGAAATCTCCATCAATAAAAGATTGATAATCCCATAAGAAATTCTTCTACACCTTAAACTTAAAATAAGGCCTAAACATAACAGGTCGGTATATGTCATTGCCTCTCCGTACCGCGAGAATCTTCTGGCTAAAGAGGAACGCTTAGTGGTCAGCGGTACGGCCCGCCCCGGCTCCCGCCGGGGTCCCCCTGCTGGTGTCACGGTTTTTGCCAACGCGAGAATAAACAAATCAACATCATAATCCTGCATCGCACCACGAGTGCAAAAACACGCGCCACCGCGACTCTGAAGCAACGCCACATACCGCCGAACGTTAGCTGCAACCTTGAGTCACAAGATGATGAAATGATCCTTCGCATAAACCATAGATTTCAAAGATTTCCTAAATTTACATGTGAAATAGGT
>JAGVVH010000096.1 GCA_019135895.1 Bacteroidota bacterium
CAGATGGGATTATTGACCGCAAAAATTTTGAAGATGAAAATAGGATTAAAAAAATAATAACTTTGCAAATACAAAATGAACTTTTACCATACACACTTTTTGGGACATTACCCAATTTTCGTAACATGCAAAGAAAAGTGAAAAAGAATCTCAATTCTTTTGACAATAAAAAAACCTTGATAATCATAAAATTGTCAAGGTTTTTTAGGTGCATTTTTTTGCGGAGAGGGGGGGATTCGAACCCCCGGTACCCGATAAAGGTACGGCAGTTTAGCAAACTGTTGGTTTAAGCCACTCACCCACCTCTCCAACAGCTTAAATTTGCGGTGGCAAAAATAGTCTTTTTTTTCGGATTTCCAAAAGAGGGGCGATTTTTTTTTTTAAATAGCTCTTTTAAGTTTTTTTAATAAATCCCGTCAAATTCACACCTCACTAATGACTATTTTTGCCAAAAATTTTAAGAGATGGAATTTACCGTTGCTAAAATTGCCGAACTTCTCTCAGCAGAAGTAATAGGAAATAGAGATGCTGTTATTACTACTGTCTGTAAAATTGAAGAGGGATTTGAAGGGGGACTTACTTTTTTGGCCAATCCGAAATATACTCATTATATTTATGAAACTAAGGCTACTGCAGCTATTGTCAACCATGATTTTGTTCCTGAAAAGCCGCTGTCTTGTACTTTGATTAAAGTTCCCAATTCATACCTTGCTTTTGCCTCTTTGCTTGATTTTTATAACAAAATGAAGTCGCAGAAAAAGGGAATTTCCAAGCATGCTTACATTTCAGAGAGTGCTAAAATAGGAAAAGATGTCTATATCGCCGAGTTTGTCAGTGTGGGAGATAATGTGGTGGTTGGAGATAATGTTAAGCTCTATCCCCATGTCACTTTAGGAGACGATGTGAAAGTTGGAGAGAATAGCGTGCTTAATTCGGGGGTAAAGGTTTATGCGGAGTGTGTTATCGGAAAAGATTGCATCATCCATGCAGGCACTGTTATAGGAGCCGATGGCTTTGGTTTTGCCCCGCAAGATGGACATTATATCAAAGTTCCCCAAATTGGAAATGTGGTTATTGAAGACAATGTTGAAATCGGAGCAAATAGTTGCATCGACCGCGCCACGATGGGATCTACCTTTATCCGTAAAAATGTAAAATTGGATAATCTGATTCAGATTGCCCATAACGTTGAAGTAGGTGAGGGGAGTGCTTTTGCTGCACAATCGGGTGTTTCGGGCTCAACCAAAATTGGGAAAAATTGCATTTTTGCCGGACAAGTGGGCGTTGCCGGTCATATCGAAATAGGTGATAATGTGGTTGTAGGTGCCCAATCGGGGGTGTCTCACACTGTCAAAGGTAATCAGATTGTATTGGGAAGTCCTGCCATTCCGGTTATGGAAGAGAAAAAGCTGATTATTTACCGCAAAAAAATGCCTGAATTGTTCAAGCAGGTTGAGCAAATTGAAAAGCAGTTGAAAAATACTAAACCTTAGACTATTAAATCCTGAAAATTAGTGCTTATGAATCATCAATCCACTATTGCTAAAGAAACAACCCTATCGGGCAAAGGCTTACATACAGGTAAAGAAGTAACCTTAACATTAAAACCGGCGGATCCCGATTTTGGGATTGTTTTCAAAAGAGTGGATTTACCCGATAAACCCATTATTCATGCTCTTGCATCTAATGTTTACGATACCTCACGCGGCACTTCTTTGAGAGAAAACGGAGCTGAGGTTAAAACTGTGGAACATCTGATGGCGGCTTTGGCAGGACTTCAAATTGATAATATTCTGGTGGAAATTGATGCCGAAGAGACCCCAATTCTTGACGGAAGTGCTAAAATTTATGTCGATAATCTGCAAAAAGCAGGTGTTATTGCTCAAAATGCTGAACGTAAATTTATTACTATCAATAAAGAGGTTAAGTTTGTGAAACCGGAGTCGGGAATTGAGTTAACTTTTGTCCCCTCTGATAGATTCAAGATGACTGTTAATGTTGATTATGATACTGCAGTGTTGTCACGTCAGCAAGCAATTTTGGAAACAATGGATGATTTTATTCCTGAAATATATAAATGCCGCACTTTTGTTTTTTTACATGAACTGCAGTTTTTAATTGCACATAATCTGGTAAAAGGAGGCGATATTGACAATGCAATTGTTTTTGTAGATAAAAAACCTGACGAAGAGGTGATGAAAGAACTCTCTGTTTTTTTTAACCGAAATAATGTCATCGTGGATGAAAACGGAACTCTCAATCACAACCGGCTGCATTATGATAATGAACCGGCAAGGCATAAGATGCTTGATTTGATAGGCGATTTGTATTTATTGGGAGGACCTTTAAAAGGTGAAGTTATTGCTTCTAAACCGGGACATTTTGCGAATGTTGAATTTGCTAAACTGATTGCTTCAGAAATATATTTGAAATAAAAATAGTTTTTAGACAACATTTTCTTTCTTTTTACGTCTTTAATAATAGCAAAAATTTTTTTTTGTAACTTTTTGTCTTCAGGTTCGTAAAATTTCCTGCAACAATGTGAAAGAGACAACTTTCACGAATCAAAAAAAGGTTAATGGTTTGGATAACGGCGGAGCAATCCGCTGTTATTTTTTTAATATAGTTCAATTTATTGTTTATTTTTTTCTTTACTTTGCCAAACATAACAAGTAATTCATAACAATTAACATTATGAAACATAGTATGCGATATATTCTTACTGTACTTTTCTTAGCACTATTAACCTTAGAAGTAGAATCTCAGAATGAAAAGGATTCAGTTCTTGATTATGAAATTTCTACGACTTTTCAAAGTCGTTATGTCTGGCGTGGACTTGATCTGGGAGGCCCATCTCCGAGTTTGCAGCCTGCAATGGCTATATCATGGAAAGGCTTCTCTCTTGGGTGTTGGGGAGCTCTCTCTTTTGCCAAAGAGAGCAATCAGGAAGTTGACCTTTATCTATCCTACACTTTTTTTAAAGAGCTTTTTACAGTTATTATTTCTGATTATTTTGCTGCTCCCTACAATGACTTTTCCTATTTTAACTATCATAACAATACCACTCTTCATGTTTTTGAGGCAGGTCTTTCCTATAATGGATTTGAAAAAGTGCCTGTGAAAGCTTCCCTATATGTCAATTTTTTTGGTGCTGATGCCAAGAATTCTGAAGGGAGGAATCTCTTTTCATCTTATGCCGAAATTGCATATTGCCCTGTCATCAAGCGCATAGGAGTTGAGTTGAATCTCTTTGCCGGAGCTGCTCTCAATGGCCAGCATTATATCGATTTCGATCTTGGGCAAAGAGTATTGGGATTTTATGGCAATAAAGGATTTGCCGTTGTAAATGTTGGACTTTCAGCTACTAAGGAATTGGTAATTAAAGACAAACTTTCCATTCCCATTAGCACCGCCTTGATCGTAAATCCGAATGCACGTCAGGTATTTCTTGTAGGAAGTATCGGTTTTATATTATAATCCTCTACTTTTTCATCATTTCAGCATAATAGCTGTAAAAATAGGGGATAGTTTCAATTCCTTTAAAAAAGTGTTCCAGTTTAAAATTTTCGTTAGGAGAATGAATGGCATCGGATTCCAGTCCGAAGCCCATCAGGATAGATTTAATTCCCAATATTTTTTCAAAGCCGGCAATAATAGGAATGCTCCCCCCGCTTCTGGTTGGAACAGGCTGTTTGCCGAAAGTGGCAATATAAGCTTTTTCTGCAGCCTTGTAGGCCACCATGTCGATAGGAGAGACGTAAGCTTCGCCTCCGTGACTTGGGGTTACTTTAACCTTAACGCCTGTTGGGGCTATAGATTCAAAATGACGTTGGAATAAATCGCTGATTTTTTGGGAGTCTTGATTAGGTACCAGACGCATGGAAACCTTAGCGTTTGCTTTTGACGGCAGCACCGTCTTGGAACCTTCGCCGGTATAGCCTCCCCAAATGCCGCAAAGATCAAGCGTGGGACGAATGCCGGTTCTTTC
>JAGVVH010000212.1 GCA_019135895.1 Bacteroidota bacterium
GGGCATGGCACCGCGCATCCTCAGCACTCGGCGAAAATCCCTGTTGAGCCTCTCTATCCAGTTGGTGGTGTAAATCATCGATTGGATGGCGGGATGGTACTGCAAGTAGGTGAAAACAGTATCCAAAAAAATGTGTAAAAATAACCACAAAGTTAAACTATGTTAAATAGGTGGAGGAAGATATCCGCATGTGTAAATAATTATTTTATGTTTACAACTCATCTCCATTCTGTTTTCTTATATTCATAAAATCGTATTATGAAAAAAATCGCATTTGTCTGTTTTTTGTCACTGATATTAATTTCATGCGGTGATAAATATTTTACCCTTGATGCAGAGGAATTGGTCCTTCCCGAATCATTTGTTGAAATTGACCATGAGCCTTTAAATTTGAACATTATGGGTAGTAATGATCTTATAATTTATGACACATTAATGTTTGTAATCACATCCAATCCTGATGGACATCTATATGTTTTCAGCACAAACACAAAACGTTTGTTAATGCAACTGTGCAAACAGGGGCGTGCATCAAATGAGTTTATGCAACCTTTTTTCTCGGCAAAACAGATATTGGCCAATAATAGCTCAATATTGCTGCCTCTGGTCAATAATGCCACTCAGCTTAAAGTTGTCAATATTTCCGAATCACTGAAAACCGGTAACACAATTGTAGAATATACTGAACCACATCCGTTTGTCAGTGATGCCAGCGTTTTAATAGGTGACTCGGAAGGTGACAGATTAATTGCATGGGATCCCCGTTCTGATAACCCGTTTGAAGGTCCTATTCACGCTCCCAAAATTGAATATAAGAATAAAGATAAAGTTCTGAAAACTTATCGGTTTTTCCCAAAATTGATGGAAACAGAACAGGATTTTGAGGTTTTAAACCTCTGTGCCTGGACAACCAGGAAACAGCCCGAGGGTGATTTGATCGTTCAAACTTTTTATCGTATGGGCTATTTACTGATTACCAATTACAAAACAGGTGAATCCAAAGCCATTCACATAGCCGGTACACCGACATTTGACGATTACATATCAAAAGATAATCTTCCGGGACGTTATTTCGGCGATGTTGTCGTAACAAAAAATAGAATTATTGCAATATATCTTGGAGGAAGTTCAATTAGAGAGAGTATAGTACCACAACATATACTGATATTTGACTTGGCTGGCAATCTTCTCTCTTCTGCGTTTCTTGGAAAGGATGTAGCTATTCACTCCATTGCTTATGATGAGAATACCAAAACATTATACGCAGCCGATATAATGAAAGATACTATGTGTACTTTTGATATTTCCAAGCTTATGACATCAAACGACAGTGCTGATTAACGGAGCTATAATTATTCGAATGAAACCTTATATTTTTACGATATTAGTAGTGTAATTTCTGCAATCAGCAATTTGTAAACACCCCTCTTTTTTAACCCTCCCAGAAGCTGCCTTATGAAACAGATACACGATTTAATCTTAGTTGTTTTGATTTCGTTGTTTGCAATGTCTTGCAACAATAAATCTAAAATATTGATTGAAGACCGCGAAGTGGACTTCCTGAATAAAACCGGTGATGTAATAGAAGGTAAACTGGTCAAATCCGACATTTTGGGTTTTGATAATATAATCATATTTGATACGCTTTTTATGGTAACTACATGGAATCCGGAAGGTCAACTGCAAGTATTTAGCTTGAATTCACTTGAACATCTTGGCTCATTTTGCAAGCAGGGACGTGCAAGAAACGAGATGTTGCAAGCTGTTGCTGTTAGTGAACAGGCATATTATAAGAATGGTCATGTATTTTTGGTGCTGTTTGAGCCTCCACTTACACTAAAGGAGGTTGATATTACGGCATCGCTTCAAAGCGGAAACACCAAAATTATAAGTTCACAAGAGTGTCCGACAATGAAGAATGGTGAAATCGTTTTTTTAGGCAATGATTATGATTACAATCACAGATACGAATATGAGCGAGATATCTTTGGCCTTAATGAAGTAACCGATGTTCCAGCCAGATATACAGTGTATAAAAATGGAGAAAAAAGACAATTAAAAATCTTTAATGATTTAATGGATACTGAGTCACCAAACAAAAAGCTTCCTTACTTGGGAAGTCTGTACAAACATCCACATAGGAATCTTGTTGTACAGTCATTTCAAAATATGAATTATCTGCTTTTTATGGATTTCGATGCGGACAAATATTTCGCCATCCATCAGAAAGGTTCTGTTACATTCAACGACACCTATGTTCATAGCAAGTCTCAAATGCCGGTACATTTTACCGATGGCGCCTCATCATCAAAATATCTTATGTTCCTGTACCGGCAAGGTGAATATACCCAGAAAACCACTGCAGGCGACTGGTATCCCGAATTGCTGGTATTTGACTGGGACGGCAATTACATAAACGGTTTCAAAATGGACAGAATCATATATACAATTGAATATGATGAAATCCATAAAACACTGTATGCGAGAAATGACAAAGAAGAATTGTACGCCTATGACATGAAAAACCTCATACCGTAAAGATTATAACAATTGCTACGAGTGCATGTTTAAACCTTCATATGGATTAGAAACAATCTCTGAAAAGTTATTACATAGAAATCGAATTATCAATTAACCCGCAAATAAATATATAGTATGAAGCGTTTTATTTTTTTTGTTGCTCTTTAATGCTATTCTTGGAATCATGTAAAGAAGATGCTTATTTTACTCTTAAAACAAGAGATGTGGATTGGAATTTAGATTCCAAGAATGTAATAGACAAACAAATTGTTGATATTGACCTATTGGGCGCTAATGATTTGTATGTATTCGATTCTTTATTGTTAATTACCGGTAATAATCCGGCTGCGCAATTAAAGGTGTATTCTACTAATTCGTTTTCTTTGTTAGGTTCATTCTGTAGCGCAGGAAGAGCAAAAAACGAATTTAATAATCCGGTTAATAACGGACAACAGTTTTATCGCAATTCAAAAAATGAAATAATCTTTCCGTTTATAGATAACAGATTTAATGTCAAAGAGGTGAATATTTCACAATCTCTGGTTAAAAACAGTACGGTGGTGGACGAAAGTGTCCAGTGTCTTGATCTTCTTAGGGGTAATTTTCAAATACTGGATAATGATATAAACAGGACATTTGAAAATGTTTATGGAGCCCGAGATAAAAATGATCTGTACACTGCTTCCAAATACTATATCAAATCAAAAGATGGAGAAATTGAAAAAGAGTTGAATGTATTTCCAGAGGTTTTAAAATTTACAGGAATTACAACTTATATACCGTATTACATAGGTGCAATTTATAAACATCCGGAAAAGAATATCATAGTACAACCATTACAATATATGAATTATCTACTCTATTTTGACCTGGATAATGAAAAATATTTTGCTGTTCACAAAAAAGGGTCTTTGTCCTTTGACGACGATATTTCTTCGTTTGCCAATGTAAAGATGTGTTTTGGAAGTGCTTCAGTTACTTCAGAATATATATTTGTCATATATGATTTAAACGATGATAGAAAAGATCCGGAAATGACAGATTTATTAGTGTTTGACTGGAATGGGAATAAATTGGCAGAGTTAAAATTAAATGCATATGTTTATAGAATTGCCTTTGACGAAATACATAGTAAATTATATGGACTTGGCTATAGTGAAGGAAATACCGATGAGGGGTTGTTTTCATTTGATTTTAATGAATTAATGTCATCCTTAAATAAATGAAACGATTGATTATGAAAAGAATAACAAAATCATCCTTAGCGAGCGTTTTAATAAGCCTGTTGCTGCTATTGTTGATTTCATGCAACAAAAAACCCAATCTGATGGTTGAAGTTCGTGAGATTGATTTTCTGAATAAATCCGAGTCCATGATTGAAGGCCGTCTGGTCCATTCGGGCATATTAGGGGCAGAGCGTATAGTAGTGTTTGACACACTCATTATGATTACCCGAAACACACCC
>JAGVVH010000356.1 GCA_019135895.1 Bacteroidota bacterium
TTATGAGTCGCAACAACTTCTGGAACAAGCAAAAAGACGTGTTGAAGAGCTCATTGAGCGGCGGTGAAGAAATGAATTTTGATGAAGTTTATCAGCAATTAGAAGATGCCGTGGGTGCTGTTGTAGACTTGCTTGATTCGGTTTCAAGTACAGCAACATCATTAAAAGATAAGGAGCAACAACTATCCCATATAGAAAAAACCTTGCGGCAGTTTAAAGACAAGACAATACCTATTCCTGATGAATTGAGAAATTTTAAATTAAAGCTTGTAATGGAAATTGATCACTTGCGGCAGCAGATGATTTTTAAAGATAATGTTACACGATTGATGCAAAATACATTTCCATCAATTTATAATTCATCAACTATTAAGACAAAACAAACAAAAAGAAAGAGAAGAAAAGCAGGTGGGCGAGTGACACTTCAAGAAATGATTGATACGAAGACAATCCAGCCGGACCAGGAAATTTACGCCATATTGAAAGGAAATGTTATAAGAGCTAAGATAACTCACGAAGGACAAATTAAAATCCATTCAACCGGTCAATGTTTTGACAGTCCAAGTTCGGCTGGCGTTGCGGTAACCAATAATAGTGTAAACGGTTGGACTTTTTGGTTCATAAAAGAAGGAAACAAAAGTAGAGATTTAGATTATTACAGAACTCAACATAAGAAAATAATCAAGAGAGGTGAAGAATGAATCTGTCAACAGAAGATAAACAATTGTTAATGGACCTCTGCAAAACACATGAGGTCAATTATGAAAAGGTTGTCAAGCTTCTTACGACCGTCCGCGAATATGAGTTTAAAGATCGACGCTCCGGCATTTATGAGGCCTTGCGCGAAATCATAAAGGCCAAAGAAACAACTGGAGGGATGGCCCAATGAAATTGCGTAAATTTGTTATTGAGAATTATAAGTCCTTTCAGTTTCCTACAGAAATAAGATTTCCAGATAACGATCATGGTAAGAGCATTTTTTTAATCGGCGGTATGAATGGTGCTGGTAAAACTGCCATTATGGAATCAATCAATTATTGTTTGTATGGTGGTAAAACTGACGAAATATATCGTTTTATTAACCACAAAGAGAAAGCGCGTGGCAATACTGCCGTTTCTTTTGAACTTACTCTTGAAGAAGATGATGGCGCTGAATTAGTTGTTAAACGTTCCTGGTCAGCAGGAACTATCGATAATCCAAAACCAAAAGATCTTACTGAACGGCTGGTTGTTGTTAAGGATGGTAAACGTGTTACGGTACAAAACAAGGAAATCTGGCAAGAATACATTAGGGCAGCCATACCACCAAGTATTACCCAATTTTTCTTTTTCGATGGTGAGAAAATACAGGAAATAGCATCGGACGATCACTCTGAAGTGCGTCTACAATCATCACTAGAAGCAGCATTGGGCATTCAATATATTAATCGTTTGGCACAAGATGTTGCCTATTTGAAGCAAGACGAGCGAAAGAGCTTTGTGGATATAACGGATGCAGATCTTGAGTTTAAAGAAAGCGAATTGAAACGGGAAAAGACAAAGCTTTCTAAAAAACGAACTGAGAAAGATGAAATAATAACAGAAATTGATTCATTTAAAGAACAACAGGAAGAAGCAAGAAAGCGCTTTGAAGCAACCTTTAATCAGGCACCGGAATCTAAAGATGCAATCCGACAAAATGAGAAGAAGCGTGTACAATGTGCAAACCGTTTAAGCCAATTAGAAAGCGAAATACGGCAGCTTTGTGAAACTACACTGCCTTTTAGTTTAGCCGGGAAACTCTTTGATGATATCCGTCAACTACTCAGGCCGAGGTTATCCGCGAACATGCTGCAGAGCTGGCAAAAAAAATCGTCCGTGTTGTCGAAGAGCCTGAACCGATTTATAAAGAAAAACTGTCAGCGGAAAAAATGCTGGAACTCGAAAGACGCATAGAAAGGTTACTTAGAGACGGCGACGCTGCTGGCATAGAAAAAATACTCGGACTGTCGGAAAGGGATGCCGCCCGTGTTCTAAATCAAATAGAAACACTCGAAAAAAGTGATGTGTTTTTGATTAAACCATTAATCGAAGAAAAGAAAGAGATTGAAATTCAGTTAAAAGAACTTACGGCACTAGCCCGGGCTAAAGGTGCAACAGAATCTGAACAGGAGCTTTTTGCAAATCTTCAGGAGATTATCGAAAATTGTTCAATTCAAATAGGCAGAAAAACGGAGCAATTAAGAGTTGTTGAAGATGAAATATTGACTATTGAAAATCGTATTCACGAAATTGAAGCTGAAATTGAAAAGCTTTATGAAAAGCACCATCTTTCTAAAGATAAAGCAGATTTTATTTCAGAATGTGATGCAATCGCCAATCTTCTTAATCAATTTGTTGTCAGACTGCGGAAAAACAAAATTCATCTGTTGCAAGAAAAAACATTTGAAATGTATCGACGCTTATCCAGCAAAGCGGGGCTTATCAAAGATATTCAGATAGATGATAAAACTTATGAAATAAAAATAATTGACCGTTCAGGTCATGAAATCAAAAAATCCGGCCTCTCCGCAGGCGAGAAAGAGGTATTTGCTGTCTCTTTACTTTGGGGTCTTGCGCAAACAAGCCAATTAAAATTGCCTATTATTATCGATACGCCACTTTCCAGGCTTGATAGTATGCATCGGGATAATATTGTAAATAACTACTTCCCCAATGCCGGGGAGCAGGTAATCATTCTTTCTACGGATACAGAGATTGATACTAATTATTACAGAAATTTAAAAGGACATTTAGCAGGTGCAGCAAAACTGGAATTTGATCAGCGCCAGGAATTGACAACACTGAAATCCGGCTACTTTTGGGAGGCGTAATATGGCTGACAGACTATACACAACCAGAGAAACTGATGAGATATTAAGTGCACTGCGGCTTGAAACGAAGCTGGAAAAATACATTCTTGCACGCATAGCATTCTCAATATCTTTAACAGAAGATGGTATTAATGTGCCTGCGTCAAGAGATTTCAGCGGCGCAGAAATGAAAAGACCAACATTTATAGGACAAGACGAACTGTTTATTAAAACATTAATATGTGACGTTTATAAGAAACCAGACATTGATGAAGAAAGTTTTTACTCCAATAAATCCATCATAAAAAACCATATTGATAGCGGTGCCCAAAAACTCAAAATGCTATTTGAGGAATCAGGGAATAATGCTGATCTGATGATAAAGAAATTAATTGACCGTGTCGAATTCAGGGGTCGCAAAGAAATGCTTGGAAAAGGTTTTGAAATATTTCTTGGCAAAGAAGCTCTCTCGAAAAAAGATGTTGTCATGGCAATTAATGACACAGCAATTCATGCAAATTCTCACATGGCGATAATGGGGAAACCAGGCGTTGGTAAAACGCAATTCTTGCTTAAGATTATGACAGACATTAGGCTTCAATCTAATTTCCAAACAAATTTTATATATTTTGATTATAAGGGCGATGTTGTTGATAAGCAAAAATTTTTCGATATTGCAAGGGTTCAAGCTTATCGCTTATTGCAGGGTGATCAAACACTTCCGATTAATCCTTTTATGCTACCTGCATATGATGAACAAGCAATTAACGTTTCCGCTAGAGAAAAGGCGGAAAGCTTCGCGTCAATTAACTCAAAACTGGGTGTTGTTCAAAAAGGTGCACTGACAGCCGCCATTAGAGCTGCGTATACACGCCGCGCAAATACGGAGACGCCCTATCCTGACTTTCGTGATGTTTACGAGATTGCCCGCACTACTTATGAAGAAGAAGGTAAACAGGACGACAGCCTTATTGAAGTATTAAGGGACCTATCCGAATTTAATTTATTTTGGTCACATGGTTCAGAGATTGCACCTATAGAAAAATTATCCGACAGAACATTACTTATTGATTTGCATGCAATGCCGGTCCTAAAAGAACTGGTTGCTTATCTGGTAATTGAGAGACTCTATAAAGAAATGTCTGTTATGCCCGACAGTCCTATTAATGACAATAAACGTACTATAAGAACGATATTAGTCATTGATGAAGCCCATAATTATTTGAACCAAAAAAATATTTTTTTACAGAGGATAATACGAGAAGGACGTTCAAAAGGAATTGTCGTCTTCTTTGCCAGTCAGTCACCAAGTGATTATCAACAAAAGTTTTTCAATTTTCAGGAACTTTTAGAGTTTGCTTATATATTTCAGTGTGAAGGGGTTTCTGCTTCATCCATTCAAGATATTTTGGGGTGTGGTAATAAAACAGCAAAAGATCTTCAGACCGAAATTGCACGCTTGGAACCTTGGCAGGTCATTGCGCGGAGTCCTGAAAAAACTGAGGAGTTTATTAAATTTACCGCAGAAGCGTTCTTTAAAAACTACTAATTTTTGCAATAATTTTAAAAGAGCTGATTTATGGAAAATCTAAAGTCGCGCATAGAGCGCGTTATATCTGAATCCAAAGATATCATGAAAATATTTGAATCTTCATTTGCCGATTCAAATAAAACCGTTTCCTTTCATCAGGTGAAAGAAATAGAAAATACTATTGAACGTTTAAAGAGACAAAACCTACCGGTACCAGAAGACTTAAATAAATTAAAAATATCATTATTGACAAAACATGAAAATCACAAAGAAATAATAGCGCTGTTTAATAAATTTCAGGAAAGTCTTAGGGATATCACTGCATCGGCAACAAATCAAAAACACATATCATTTCAAAATAAAGAGACAACAATTAGACGTTCTATTTATCGAAAACCGGCAAATTATGAAAAGCCATTAGGCAATAAGGGAAATACTAACCTGGAAGATTATTTGATACCTGTTATCAAATTAATGTGGAGTGGGTATGGCCACACGGAAGCGTTTGGCCAAATCGCAAAGAAACTTGATGTTAGATACAATACGGTAAGCGCCCAATGCACAAGAGCTCTCGATTTATCTACAGAACAATTTGTAAATTCTGTAAAATCGAAAGAAATTATTAACATTCTCAAAAGAAAATTTTTCGACAAGAAATATTTAATCGATACAGAATTTAAATAAAAGCACATGCAATATATTGACGTTTATTAAGCAGCAGACAGAAATATTAATTAGAATTAGTAGAAGAAATGAAGTTTATACGACAAAAACATGAAAATGGAGGGCGCGATATATGTCAAATCTTGAAAGACAGGTAGATCAAGCTTTTTCTGATTTGAAGTCAGTCTGTGGTGGTGTACGAAACGATTATTTTGGCCTCCTATATTTGGAACAAGAACATAATGTACCAAGAGAAAAAGCAGTTAACCAAATAGCCTTCGGTGGTAATGATTATGGAGTTGATGGTTTCCATTTTGATGAGCATCGACGTAATTTATATCTTTTTCAGTTCAAGTTTTCCGAATCGTATACATTATTTAAAGATTCTCTTTTACGTTTGATTGATATTGGTATGCAACGAATATTCGTTGAGCCGAATAAAGATGACAAAAAAAATCAGATTTTACTTCAACTGAGAAGCTGCCTTTTAGATAATCGATCATTAATTGATCAAATATGTTTTCGCTTCATATTTACAGGTGATGCTGGTGAAGCTGAAAAAAGTAAAGTGTTAGATAAATTACGTGAGGACCTTGAAAACAAGAAATATCTTGTAGATCAATTTTTTGGAGAACGTAAGGTCGGTTTCGTTGTTGAGTTTCGTTCATCAGGTGGTCGTGTGGGTATGGTGCGTAATCCACGCATAAGGTCTAATTTTAATATATCCTTGACTGATT
>JAGVVH010000300.1 GCA_019135895.1 Bacteroidota bacterium
GTAGGAGCAGGATTAGTGTCAGTAGCATTTGTATAATGGGACAAAATATAATTTTTAATAGATGTTGTAGTTGTTCCAACTGAACTTTGATCTGTATATCCAATTTCAACAATATAACCTTTTTTCTTTTTCCAATTAATAAAATTATCCAATTGTCCCCTAAACATAGCATTCGCAACAATTAAATACTTAATTGGGGCACTGCTAATCTCATCGCGGTTTTCTGGGTGTATAGGATTGATAACCATGGATTGTGTACCAAGAAAAACTCCATTTCCATACTTGGATTTCATTTGATAAGTTCCCGGCATATCGGCATTATCGAAAGTAATTTCGACATCCACAGAAGTATAAATTTTTATCTGATTGGTAACAGGATTATACTGAATAGGTGAAACATAAACAGTAGCAAGATTCATATAGCAAGTTCTGCTTCATAAAAGGCATTCGTTGCATATGTGCTGGCATTTTTAATTAAATCAATCGTTCCTTCATGGGATTTTGAATAAGAAGGCTGTGCGGGAAAAACAGGATGATTAATTCCCAGCTCAGCAGCATCATAAATAACAAAATCACCCGGGGTAGCCGTAATATGAATTCCATCACAAAGCGGAATTTCTATCATTTTCACCATAACGGGTAACTCAGGATTTCCAACAGATGTTGAAGAGATATATCCATCAGTAGTAAGTCGGGTAAAAAAGCCCTGATCGGTTTTAACATCCACAGGAGAAATAGGATCAACAGTAAAATTAATTTTTACTTTCTCAAAACTATTTTCAACAACACGATAATGTTCATTTTGAGCACTAATTTCAGTTGTAAAAAGAGTGATAATGACAACAAAAAAAAGCAGAATGTTCTTCATAAAATATAATATGTTAATTTTCAATAGATTAATTATTTTGGTTTTATATAAAAGTGGAGGCAAATATAATAAAAATGTTAGCACTTCCTAATTATAAAATAACTTTTCAATTTCATTTTCCACATTCACCCAAAAAAGCAGAGAAGAATTTATAAAACTACTAATCTATTTCTTAACAGATTTTCTAAATAACACATACTCAGACGATTTTAACGACAAGGGTAGCAGTGAAGCAAAGCGACCAAAAAAATATTAAAAAGTTAGTAGAAACCATGATTTAAAGAATAGTTTCCAGCGCGAAATTGATGTATATTTGCAGTTCAATACTATTTAATTTATATGTCAAATCAGAAACACTCTCTTGAACAAAAACAACTGCTGAAACAAAAAACCTCGCTTCAGACAATCCAATTTATGCGAATGGTAGAGATGCCGACAATAAGGTTAGAAGAAGAGATCAGAAAAGCAATTGATGAAAACCCTGCTCTTGAAATTGACTCTGAATCTATTGAAAATGAATACGATTATAATGATTTAGAGAATGATTACAACACAAAAGTCGAGGATGATGAGATAGAAGAGCTCAATGCTGATAACCCCATTAATGAAGATGAAATAGAAAATTATTTTCAGTTGGGAGAAGAAGATTTTGATGATCGTGACCTGGATTATCAACTTTCAACAATCAATCAATCAAAAGATGATAAGACTCCTGAGCGCATTGTAATAAACGATTATTCATTACAGGAGAATCTCATATCACAAATAGGCGTTTTGCTTCTTAATGAACGTGATAGAAATATTGCAGAATATATTGTCGGCAATTTGGATGACTCGGGCTATTTGGAACGTGAGAACAAGGCAATAGCAAACGACCTTCTTTTTATATACAACATAACCATTTCAGTGGAAGAAATTGAACAGATAATAAAAGATGTCATACAGGAACTTGATCCCCCGGGAATTGGGGCACGAACCCTGCAGGAATGCCTTCTTATTCAGCTTAGGAGGAAAGAAGAAACTCCTGCTTTAACTCTTGCTATGCGTATTGTATCAGAATATTTTGCGGATTTTTCAAAAAAGCATTATGAAAAAATATCCAGGCAACTTTCAATCAATGAAAATGACCTGAAAGCTGCCATTGGCGAAATTCAGAAATTAGATCCCCGTCCTGCCAATATTCAATCTCAGGAAGAATTGGCTTCTGCTTTTATTAATCCCGATTTTTACATCACTGTCGAAGGAGATAAGTTAAATTTATCTCTCAACAATTCATTCATTCCCAAATTAAAAATCAGTAAAGAATTTGAGCAACAGTATCGTTTTTTTAATAAAGAAAAAAATGATAGAAAAAGAATGGATGCCGAAAAATTCATTAAAGAGAATGTAGATAACGCAAAAAATTTTGTCAATACATTGAATCAAAGAGAGAGCACTTTGTACCAAACGATGTATGTTATCATGCAAAAACAAAAGAAATATTTTTTATCGGGGAATGATGAAGATCTCAAGCCTATGGTACTAAAAGATATAGCCTCCATTGTCAATTTGGACATATCGACTATTTCACGTGTTTCCAACAGCAAATATGTACAGACATTCTTTGGAACAATTCCATTGAAACATCTGTTCTCTGAATCAATTGGGGATGAGGATATATCTTCAAAAGAGGTGAAAAAAATATTAAGCGACCTCATCGAAAAAGAGGACAAATCGAAACCTTTAACTGACGAACAGTTATGTGAAAAACTAAAGGAAAAAGGGTACCTGATTGCCAGAAGAACAGTTGCCAAATACCGCGAACAAATTGGTATTGCAGTTGCCCGCTTGCGAAAAGAGTTATAACGATTGTTGTAATTCTATCAGATCATTAATTACAACAGCTGCTGCATGGCATCCAAACATAGCAGGCATGTAGGAAATAGTTCCTACCACCGACAGCTTGTTAATGTCAGGATTTGCATCAAGGATGATGGCAGATGGAGGAACTTCTTCGGGAGAAAATACCGCTTTAAATCCACTGTCAATTCCCAGACGGTGCAAGCGTTTTCTCAGGGAATGAGCTAATTTGCACTGGTAAGTTTTTTTAATGTCACACACTTTAATTAGAGATGGATTCATTTTGCCCCCTGCCCCCATAGCTGAAACCACTTTAAGATTTCTCTGCAAGGCATAGTAAATCAGATATACTTTAGGAGAGAGTGAATCGATAGCATCAACAACATAGTCGTATGAAGCAAGATTCAGAATTCTAACTGTTTCTTCATCTCTTAAATACAGCTGATAAACATGCAATATCAGATCGGGATTAATTTGCAAAAGTCTTTCAGCCATCACTTCACTTTTTGCTCTTCCCAGATTGCTATGCAAAGCTAACAACTGCCTGTTGCAATTAGTAATTTCCACCGTATCAGCATCTACAATCGTCATTTCTCCCACTCCTGCTCTGCAAAGCATCTCGGCACAATATGCCCCCACTCCACCAAGTCCCACTACCAAAACATGCTTTGCTTTCAACAAAGCCAACTTTTCTTTACCCAGTAAGAGTTCTGTTCTACTAAGCCATTCCATTTCTATTGAATCAAAATAAATCAGGATAAAATAATCTCTTCATATTGACCATCTCGTTTAAACCAAGTCATTTGGCGTTTAGCATACCTTCTTGTATCTGTTTTTATATCAGAAATTGCTTCCTCAAGAGTGCACTTTCCATCCAGATAATCAAAAAGCTCTTTGTATCCCACAGTATTGAGTGCATTATGATCTTTATACTTGTAAAGAGATTTAACTTCATTTAAGAGCCCCATCTCCATCATCAGATCAACTCTATGGTTTATTCTTTCAAAAAGATCCTTTCGATTCCGAACAAGACAATATTTATGAATATTAAAAAAACGTGTTTTAGAAACAGCTTTCAAAAAACTTGAATAGGGTTTTCCTGTCTGCAGTGAAACCTCAATTGCTCTCATAAGTCGTTTATGATTTGCAATATCTGTAGTTTGATAAAAATCAGGGTCAAGGAATTTAATTTGTCTTCTAAGTTCTTCTATTCCCCCTTCTTTGTATTGATTAATAACTCTTGAACGGATCTCCAGATCACAATCGGGAAGATCATCAATTCCTTTACAAACAGCATCAATATAAAGTCCACTGCCACCTGTCATAATAACCACAGGAGACTTTTCAAACAATGATGGAAGGAGCGACAGAACATCCTGTTCAAATTTTGAAACGCTATAATAATCCATAATTGACAGATGCCCAATAAAATAATGGGGAATCTTGTTTAAGTCTTCCATAGAGGGTGCTGCAGTTCCTATTTTCAGTTCTTTGTAAAACTGTCTTGAGTCAGCTGAAATAATGGAAGTATTTAAATAATCAGCCACC
>JAGVVH010000016.1 GCA_019135895.1 Bacteroidota bacterium
GATTTTTTTGGAGTCTTAGTATTCATTTGTTGCATTTTTTGATCATATGCTTTTTTCTCTCTTTTCTTTTCCTCAATTTGTTTAAGTATAATATCATTATACAGAGGATAAGGAAGTGAGAGAATAGATATTGGATCTCCACCGTTCTCAAATAATGTTTGATATAATATGAATGTATCAACAAAATATTTATAATTCTTCGCTGCTCTCCCTTCCACCAAATAAGCTTCGACGAAAAAACTCGATTTCAAGATCAAGTTGGAATCGCATTGAATTTCCGCAGCTTGGACAATTTACTGTTGTATAAAACTTTGGATAATACTTATCGAATTTATCTCTATATTGTTTAAAGAAACTTTCAGAAACAATATGAGGAATATACTCAGCAAAAGCCATTAACATTTCCTGCATATTTTCCGTTTTCGGAATTTCCTCAGTAGTTGTTAATCCTTTACGCTTAATAGCAACTGACTTAGAAAGTAACGTCATCTGCTCTCGCCGAGTAAATAATGAACCTGTCTGAGTAAGATTATTCTGTAAAGCATCAATTGAAATGTTACTTAATAATCTATTATTATCTCTAATAGATGGTAATCTTGTTTCAAATACATAAACAAAATCATCATAGGGTACTTCAATATCATAGATAAAATTATAAAAAGGTTTATCTTCTTCCCAAATTGTAAAAGTATCTTCCTGAATCAAAGACTCTAATAAAATCTCTTGTTTAAATTCTGCTTTACAATTTTCTTTATCACATTTAAAATTTCTCTGACCCAATGTTTCATAGGTCGATTTATACAATGCCCATATTAGACAAATTTTATCAATATTAGAGGTCGTCCCACAAAATTTTTCGAAGTTTTCTTTCTTTGGGGTTTCACCCTCGGCAAGAACTACTTCCGTGTGCTCATAGAGAAGTTTAGACATATCTCTATCATAATTAACTGGGGATGTTAAAGATGATCTAAGTGATAAATCATCACCCACCCGTAAAGGGGATACAATCGCTTGCATTTGTGCAATTGGAAGTGGGACTTCTTGTTTCTTAATTCCAGCTACTGCCGCAGCTTCTTTTAAAAATGAACTTAGCATTATGCCTCCTCTTGTTATGATATCTACCTATCTGTAGTCTATCTATCTTAAACTTTATTTAAACTTGCATGATAATACATTGACTTAATTGCCGCATTACTATCTTTTCCAGTTCTAAGATCTGAAATAATAGTATGCATATCTTTAGTTATAACATTATCACCTGAATAATAGATTCTTAAATTTAAATTATTTTTCACATCTGAAATTAATTTAAGTATTGATTGTTTTGGATTCATGTATCCTTCAATTATTTGAATATTTTTTTCAATCTCTTTAGGTGATGTGCCTTTTACAACAATTACAAGAACTGCTGCCATTTTTATTTCCTTTTTATATTGACCGGCAAGATCTAATTTAAGATCTTGCCGGTCAATAAGTTAAACTACATTAATGCTTACACAAAATCAACAATGCCAGCAACATTGATAACCCCAAGACCATCAGTCCGAGGAATTTCAATTAATGTACGAGCCTTCACGAAGTTACGGGTGTTGCCATCAGTTACTTCGGTTACAATGTAGATAGGTTGATAAATCAGATCTACAATTGTAGTTTTCTCAAGGGCATCATTTGGAGCTTTGGTGGAAAGATAAATCTTACCTTCACCAATAGCGTTAGACTCAAGAACTTTCATCTTCAGGAACTGGGCAGAATCACCAGCCCATCCAAAATTACCATCACCCTGACCAATTCCAGGCATCGACAGAGCCAGTGTCTGCAGAGAACGTAACAGAGCAGCTGTCTTCAAACCAGCAACTAAATATGTAGGATACATATTGAAATTCCGACGGATTGTACCAGCCAGAATGGCGATACGCGGAATGACAGCTTTGAAGATGTCGATAATGTTATTGGGTTCAAACCTTGCACCAGTGGTATCATATGTTGCCAAATTAAGGGACAGACTTGTTCCATTGGCAGCCATATCAGCTTCAGCGGCCAGCAGGAAGTAAGCAAGATCAGTATCCTTATTCAGAAGAATCTGACGCTTAACAGCTTCTGACAGCGTTCGGATGATATCAATTTTAAAGATCGCCTGATAGTCCTGAATATCTTCAGGCGGTAATTCAATCAAGAAGTCCTCATTCGGATCAATAGTACAATTTTTATTCAATAAGAGACGCTACTCTCTTACTCGCTTTTTTAAGCTGCTGCATATTACTATGCAGATTAGACTATATCTTCATCCCAGATTTTAAACTACATTTTTATACGTTTTTCCAGTTTTAATACTAGAAATAATACATCCATTTACATTATATAATTTCGCAATACTATTGAGGGTCTGACAATTTTTTATTCGACATCTAATATCACGAATTTCATTATCTGTAAATCGATTTAATCCATTTATCATATTTCCCGCCAACTTTAACTGTTGTTTAGAAAATTTTGATGTGATATGTTGGAAATAATACCCAGAAAATATTCCTCTAATAGTTGAGGAAGTAACATTTAATTGATTTGCGATATCTTTTGTGGTTTGACCAACATATTTTCCACTTAAAATATCAGATACCATTAGTTCAACTGTCATATCAAATATTTTGGATGTGTGTTGTCGCTCACCCTTCATAGATCTTCCTTTAGAAATCATATCTTTCCTTTTCATCATCTGGGAGTCCGGCACTTCCACTACCAATCGCTTGTAGTGTACTCTCTTTCGAGATAGTCGTTGCACCTTCAACTAATAAAGTTAGCAGCTTTATTAGAAGCTTGGCTCAGGATTGTCCTAATAAATAGGAGTTCCCCTGAATTCACCGGATTATTTTTCATGTTATTACTAACATGGGACGCTACTTATTGATCAACGTCCGTCATCTCTGTTTCGATTTTCACCCTAACTCTACCGTTCATAGTGTTAGTTGGCATAAAGCGCATGCTCAAAACTGCACTTACAGTTGAGAATGTGGATGTGCCAGTGCCACCAGAGTAAATAATATTATAACTAAAGATACCTGTATCGTAATTAATATGACCAGTAAGACTACCAACGACAGGAAGTCCAGCTGCATCATTATAAGTAAACGATCCAATAAACTGACTTCTATTATCAGGCTTAATAACAACAGCGACAGTTGTATCAATAGTTACAGGAGCCGCAGTAACTTCACGAGCAACAATACTCGTAATTAAAGTATATCTACGATTAATTCGATACAGATCAGCTGTTACTGTTGCAGGAGCGACAGCAGCAGATGCAATCGTAAACATATTGTTAGAGACAGCGGGCGTCACTGTCAGAGCCAATGCGCCTGGGCGCACAGACTGAGACATGGTGGGAATACGAACCTGTGTAACTGCTCCAGAATATCCGCGAATATAAGCCATAATCTTAACGCGTGGAATTGAAGCAACTGGAGAAGAGACAGGATAAACATTACAAAGTTCTGAAACAATTGGCTCAGCATAAATATCAACGAGAATTGGAAAACTTACAAAATATTCAATAAAGATCGCTAATCTTTATTCGAGAATTTCTCTCGGCTCATAATTTCTTATGAGTTTAGACTATATCATTATCCTAGTTTTTCTTAACTGGAGTAAGATAGATATTAGGGTATCTATCAACGCTGGCCAGCGCTGTCCTCCATTTTATTGTTCTAGGACATCTCGCACTTCGGATTCGCTTGAATCCTACTCCCATCAGGGATAGTCGTTGAACCTTCTCCAGTTAAGGAGCTTGGCTGCTGATTGCCCAATCTTGATTATTTTCAAACTATCAAGCTTATCGTTTCCGATTACTTTGTAGTTAATCAAGCTCTAAGGGGTTTCCAGCAATTCACGAGAAATTTATCTTAAAATTACTTTTAAGAGGTCCAAAGTTTTAGACCGTCCAACCAAAACTCAACGTGCTACCAGGAACGTTAGCTGCTT
>JAGVVH010000173.1 GCA_019135895.1 Bacteroidota bacterium
TTTCTTGATTGCTTAAGCTCTTTATCCCAGAAGGAGCTTGACTCATAGACATAGGTCACGCCCGTCTTCTTATCGAGATGATTGACGCGATAACTCATGGCAGTATCCTTCCTTCCATGGTTATAATTATAACCATGATTGAGGACACTGTCAATAACTATTTTCATATCTTTTCCAGAATTATTCTATTCCTGGTTATAATTCAGCGGGAAATTAGGAGAATAAGTAAACTGAAGCGTCTCTGGATCGGTCGCACGTCTCTATCGAGAATAAGCATTGACTCATTTCAACTGGTCGTCTAGCCGGTTTTTAACGTCGCACTGCACCTCGTCTCGGTTGATCTCGTTGAGAACTTTATGCCTGGCGTCGGGATAAAGGATGAATTTTACATCCTTGATGCCCAAATTTTTGTAACGGTCAAAGAGCACCTTTTTGCCGTTGTTCGCCCTGACAGGGTCTTTCTCGCCTGCAATAATCAGCATGGGCAGGCTCTTAGGTATAGATTCTTGGCTCTTGGGATCTGGGTCGCTGATTTCACCATAGTGATCGTGGAAGCCAATACCTCTCTATTCGCTACACTGATCGACTTGCCGAAGAAGGAATCAGGCCTTCCGTAAGCAGTGTCGGTGATGCGTATGATAACGCACTGGCAGAAAGTGTGATCGGGCTTTTTAAAACTGAGGTGATCTATAAAAAGAGCTAGTGGAAAAACTTCGATGCAGTTGAATATGCAACGCTGGATTGGGTATCTTGGTTTAATAGTAAACAACTGCTGGAATCTCTTGGCAACATACCACCAGCGGAATATGAAAAACTGTATTATACTAGTTAGGTAAGTCCATCAATAAGTGTGGGACTCACATAAAACAGGCTCCGATAAACCCCGGGCGACTCAGCTTGAAGCGGGTGCTAGGCTTCCTATCTTATCTAATAATGATGCTACATCTTTTTCTATTCTTTCTTTCTCATGAAATGTCATAGTCGTTTCAGACTAAATCCGGGGAATTTAAACTGATCTTGAATCGTTCATGAACAACAATAAGAAACAACAGGATTTTCGAGATGTCTGGTTGCCAGCTCCTAAAAGTTGCAGCATTATAGAGAATATGATGGCAAAGAAAAACAATAATAGACAGGAAGAACCACTGGAAAAACAGCTCTGGAAGGCTGCTGACAAGCTCAGAAAAAACATAGATGCTGCGGAATACAAGCATGTCGTTCTGGGCTTAATTTTTCTCAAGTACATATCGGATGCCTTTGAAAGCCTGTACGAGAAGCTGAAAAAAGGCGAAGGGGAGTATGCTGGGGCTGACCCCGAAGATAGGGATGAGTATCGTGCGGAGAATGTCTTTTTTGTTCCTCCTGAGGCTCGCTGGTCATTCTTGCAGGCAGAGGCGAAGAAACCCAAGATAGGTATTATTGTTGATGCAGCAATGGATGCCATTGAAAAGGAGAATCCATCGCTCAAGGATGTGCTGCCAAAGGTGTATGCCCGGGGTAATCTGGATCCTGCGAACCTTGGTGGGCTTATTGACCTTATCAGCAATATAGCCATGCACGATGCAAAAGCCAGAAGCGCCGATGTGCTGGGCCATGTGTTTGAGTACTTTCTTGGCGAGTTTGCCCTTGCAGAAGGAAAGAAGGGAGGCCAATTCTATACTCCCCGGAGCGTTGTAGAGTTACTCGTCGAGATGCTCGAACCCTACAAAGGCAGAGTGTTCGATCCCTGCTGTGGCTCTGGCGGGATGTTCGTGCAGTCGGAAAAGTTTGTCGCCCAACATCAGGGTAGGCTAAACGATATTTCCATCTATGGTCAGGAGAGTAACCTCACCACCTGGCGTCTGTGCAAGATGAACCTCGCCATACGAGCCATAGATAGCTCACAGGTCAAATGGAACAACGAAGGGTCATTTTTAAACGATGCGCATAAGGACTTGAAAGCGGATTATGTGCTTGCCAATCCACCTTTTAACGACAGCGACTGGAGTGGAGAGTTACTCAGGAAAGATGGAAGATGGAAGTATGGCGTACCGCCTGAAGGAAATGCCAACTACGCATGGGTGCAGCATTTCATTTATCATCTTGCCCCAAACGGTATTGCCGGGTTTGTACTTGCAAAAGGCTCGCTTACCTCTAAGACATCGGGCGAGGGAGAGATACGGAAGCAGATCATTGAAGATCATCTTGTTGACTGCATTGTTAACCTTCCTCCAAAATTATTTTTGAACACCCAGATACCTGCCTGCCTATGGTTTATTAGCAGAAACAAGGCAAATGGTGGCTATCGTACCCGTACCGACGAGATTCTCTTTATCGATGCCCGAAACATGGGACACCTTATCAATCGCAGAACGCTCGAGTTCTCTAGCGAAGACATAGAAAAGATTGCGCTAGATTACGTACTCACTCCTGGTCGCTATGTTGGGCTACCCGATGAAGAAGACGATTTTGACTTTGAAGAGCGCTTTACAGCGTTAAAGGCAGAGTTCGAGGAGGAGCTAAAAGAGGAAGAACGACTAAACAGGCTCATAATGGAAAATTTGAAGAAGATTGAGATAAAATGAGTGAAAACGAACTTGTGTCCGTTGAAGATATTGACAACAGGATATACACGATTCGTGGAGTACAGGTGATGCTGGATGAAGATCTATCTGCGCTTTATGGTGTAGAAACAAAGGTGTTGAATCAAGCAGTAAAACGAAACAGAGAACGATTCCCTGTTGAATTTATGTTTCAGCTTAATGAATCTGAAATAGGAATCTTGAGATCACAAATTGTGACCTCAAGTTGGGGCGGTAGGCGCTATCTTCCCTACGCATTTACAGAGCAGGGTGTGGCAATGCTTTCCACTGTTCTGCGTAGTGAGACAGCGATAAGAGTTAGTATTGAGCGGGAGGCGCTGGATGCCTGATAGAGAAGTACAGACAATACGAGACCTTATCTACTATCAATATGCAAAGATCATCGCAAAGAGCGCCTTTGGGCCGGATGCAAAGGCAAAATCGTATGGTTTTATAAAGGCAACCTTTCGCGAATTGAAAAACGATGAAAAGAAATGGTCAGAAATACTGCGGGAAGACCGGCAGTTCGTGGAAATGGAAAAGCAATGCATCTACTGCGGCAGTACCAGCGGCTTGAGCTGGGAACACATCGTCCCGCGGTCGCTCCATATCAACGAACGCTGCCCCACCTGCGATCGGATCCAGGGCATACACAACCAGATATGGGCATGCAGAACCTGCAACTCCAGGAAGGGCACAAAGGGACTGTACCATTTTTACGATGAACTGTATCCCGATGAAAGCACATCAGACATCATCCCGGAGCTTCTTGAAAAGAAATACCTGAAGACCATTTACTACTGCCACCAGTGCAATGGAACACTGGACAGCAACTGCGGAGGGAAAAAACTCTCGGTACTCGACCTGGATCTGTGTGTGGAAGGAGAAGCGTGATGTCAGGCAGGATACCGGAGGGGTGGAGAGAGTGCAAACTGGGAGATGTTGCGGAAATTGTAGGTGGAGGAACGCCTAAAACGAATGTTATTGAATATTGGAATGGTGAAATACCCTGGATTACACCAAGAGATTTATCAAATTTTAATGGGAGATTTATTTCAAAAGGTGAAAGAAACATATCTGAAAAGGGTCTCATTAATTCTAGTGCCAGGATACTTCCTAAAGGAACAATATTGTTAAGTACCAGAGCACCTGTTGGTTATTTAGCTATTGCTGAGAATCAAATGACAACAAATCAAGGTTTTAGAAGTTTAATACCTTTTAAAAATACAGATAATATTTTTCTGTTTTATTTACTAAAGAATAATGTAGAGTATTTAAAGTCGCAGGCAACAGGTACAACATTTGGAGAACTTTCTGGTTCTGTATTAGGATCTTTAATATTTCCATTTCCTCCCCTTCCAGAGCAGCACGCTATCGCCTCCGTGATTGGGAGCCTTGACGACAAGATAGATTTGCTCAATCGGGAAAACCAGACATTGGAGCAGATGGCAGAGGCGATCTTCCGGCAGTGGTTTATTGAAGAGGCGGATGAGGAGTGGGAGGAAAAAAAATTATTAGAAGTTACAAAAATAGCAATTGGAAGAACACCACCAAGAGAAGAATCTTATTGGTTCTCTACTGATTCGAAAGATATAAAATGGGTATCTATTAAAGATTTAGGTAATTCTGGAGTTTTTATTTTTAATACTTCTGAATATCTTACACTTGAAGCTATTAAAACTTTTAATATTCCTATTATTCCATCTAATACGATTTTACTAAGCTTCAAAATGACAGTTGGACGTGTCGGCATTACAACTGAACCAATGACTTCAAATGAAGCAATCGCACATTTTATATTTGATGAAAATACACCATTTTCCAAAGAATATCTTTATTTTTTTCTAAAAACTTTCAAATATGATTCTTTAGGAAGTACTTCTTCTATTGTAACAGCGATTAATTCATCAATGATTAAAGATATGAAAATTGTAATTCCTGATTATATAACAATGAATAATTTTAGGATTCAGACAGAACCTTTGTTTATTAAGATCAAAAACAATCAAAAACAAATCCGTACTCTTGAAAAACTTCGCGACACTTTGCTTCCAAAGCTGATGAGTGGGGAGGTCAGGGTGAAGTTATGAGATTGATTGAGGATTGCTAAACTATGGAAAAGCTCAATCAAGTAATTGAACAATATGGACGATGGTCTGATTTAAAAATTTATATTCAAAGAATAGATGCCTGCATTCAGTCCGACTTTAGCATGGCACTGGAGAATGCAAAGTCACTACTTGAAACAATCTGTAAGGAAATATGTAAATTAAAAAATATTTCAATTGAAGAAAACCCGAGAGAAAAACCGACTACTAATAAAATCTTGAAACACGCATTTACTTCACTTGGGTACGCTAATCAAGAATTAGTAAATCGTATTTCTACTGCATTAGCAAGCATTGGTCAACAAATGGGAAATCTTAGAAATGAAATAGGGACAACTGCACATGGCAAAACATTAGACGAACTGACAGAACGCAATAATAGAGTTGATGAAATGACAAGAGAATTCCTTATAGATTCAACGGAAATAATAGCTACATTTCTTATTAGAGCTTTTGAGAATGAGAATCCTAGACGACATATTGAAACATATAAGGATAAAATATCATTTGAGGATAATGCAGAGTTTAATGACTTATTGGATGAAACTTATGGTAACTTTGATATGGGTGACTATTCTTATTCTGCAAGTGAAATTTTGTTTCATGTAGATTATAATGCATATCTAACAGAGCTGAAGACTTTTAAGGAAGACAAGGAATGATCAATTTTAATGAATTTATATTTGAACTTCTAAAGAACAACACTACAGATACATTGCAAGTTATATTACTTACGCAAAATGTTAAGAGTAGAAAGAATTTAGGAGATATTTAATTTTAGAACCTTTTTGTGTCTCACCCGTGAGACGCAAGACTGTTTGTGTCTCATAAAATGCGTTTTGTGAGACGCAAAACGAAATATGGGGAGCTCTAAAAACTTCAGTTTTTTAGAGGTCAACCACTAAAAATCGTGATTTCCGAAGGGAAATCGCAAGGCTTGGCTCAAGCCAAGCCAGGGAGATCTTAAAACAACCAGTTTTTAGATCTCTCCAAATGTCTCATAGATGAGACAAAAAGAGGGTTGAATGGCTTCCAGAATCACCGAATCTGCCATCGAAGAGTTTGCCATTGAGCTTCTGAAAAAGCAGGGCTACGGGTACTGTGCCGGTCCCGATATTGCGCCGGATGGGGAGCGGACGGAGAGGAAGTCGTTCGAGGATGTTCTTCTGCTGGATCGACTGACAAGCGCGGTGCGTTCTATCAATAGAAGCGTTCCTGTCGATGCGCAGGACGATGCTATCAAGCAGATTCAGCGCTTTGGGTCGCAAGAACTCATTGCAAACAACGAAGCATTTCACAGAATGCTCACGGAAGGAATACGGGTACAGTATAGAAGGGATGGCGTAGAACGGGGCGATCTGGTATGGCTCATCAATTATAAGAATCCAGAAAACAACGAATTCCTGATAGTCAATCAATATACCGTCATAGAAGGTAACAACAACAAGCGTCCTGACATCGTCCTATTTGTCAACGGCATTCCACTTGATGGCGTGGAAATCAATAGATGGCACAAAGGACGAATCCAGGCTGGTAAGCCAGCTCGAAACCCTTATCAGAGGCATGCTGAACAAAAAAACGCTTCTTGACCTTATTCATCATTTTATCGTGTTTGAAAAATCTAAAAGAGAGGATAAAGAAACTGGTATCGTATCCATTCAGACTGTCAAGAAGATGGCCTACTATCATCAATATTTTGCGGTAAATAAGGCTGTGGAGTCTACCCTGCGGGCGTCTGGCTATGCCGCCGTAAAGGAGGCCGGTAGTGTCAAAGAAGCCCCTGAAAATTATGGACTTGCCAGTGTGCGTACTCAGGCTGCGGGAGATCATAAGGGAGGCGTGATATGGCACACGCAAGGAAGCGGAAAATCGCTTTCCATGGTGTTCTTTGCAGGTAAGATCATTCAAATGCTGGATAATCCAACAATATTAGTCATTACCGACAGGAACGACCTGGATGACCAGCTTTTCGATACCTTTGCGTCCTCAAGACAACTCCTCAGGCAGGATCCTGTTCAGGCGGAGAATAGAGAACACTTACAAGAACTGCTCAACGTCGCCTCGGGTGGTGTGGTCTTTACTACGATTCAGAAGTTCCAGCCGGAAGAGGG
>JAGVVH010000556.1 GCA_019135895.1 Bacteroidota bacterium
TATCAAGTTCCACAACCATACTGATCAACTATTTTTTGCACTTGCTCATAGGTAAGTGTTTTATTCCTCACTAATTCGTCTGCGATCCTTAATAGTATTTGCTTATGGACATTCAGGCTGAGTAGTTGAAAGGTGTAAGCGATCAGGAATTTTTTGTAGGCAGTTCGGAGAGGTTCAGGTTGGTTTATCAGTCCACTTTTATTAAGAGCCAGAAAGTCTGTCTTTGAGCCTGTTCGATCAAAATCTTTTGAAAAAATTCGTTGGGCAACATAGGCACTTAATATGGTCACATCTTCACTGAAATTTTGAAAGAATTCAGGTGGCGTTAGTCTGGAATAAGAAGCCTTATCATGATAATATGGCATAGTTGGTTGAAGATAGCCGAGGGACTTACCGTCTGTATGGATTTTCAATTCACTTGGCTCGATGGTTACAAATGCAAACGGTCGTCTGGTCAAAATATGACCGAGCACATGTCCCGCCTCGTGGATCGCAATCTGTTGAATATCATGCATGTATTATTGTTTAATTTATCTGTAGCATTAAAATTCGTACATCATAGCCAACTATAATCTGATTGTTAAGATTAGAATTCGTTTCCCTTTTATATAAATACCCTGATATCAAAAAATGGACATTATAAGAAGAGGGGGTGGATATCCGGGGGTTAGTCCCCCCCTACCCCCCCCGGTCTATAGGACTGTGGGTCGTGCAGGAAAAGAAATTCTGGGAGTCTTGATTGTCGCTTCAAAAAGAACGAACTCAAAAATTTTCCAAAAAAAAATGAAATCAGCAAAACATAAATAGTTAAACAATAATTTTTTATCTCTCAAATGCCTTGCTCATCTGTTCACTTTTATATTGATTGGTAGTACTAATATATCTATCCATGATGGCATAAGAACGCTGACCAGTCCATGTTAGTATCGTTTTAAAATCAACCCCTGATTGAACACAAATACTTATAAAGGTATCTCTTGCGCAATGTGAACCGTAATCATCTCTATACTTTAAATCAGGTTTATCCACTTGCATTTTTTTAAACATGGCTTTTATGTTACGGTTGTAAGATGCGTTTTCAATTTTTAACTTGCGGGTATCAAAATCCAGTTCTGATAATATTGCTCTACTGTAAGGATTCAGATCAATTTCAGCCGTTATTCCGTATCCTTCTGTTTTAACTGGTTTAATAATTATCCGATCTTCATGAATTAAATCAGGCGTTATTCTATGCATATCGCTGTATCTTAATCCAGTAGAACACTGCAGACAAAATCTGATCCGGGTCTTTTCGAGAAAATTTTCGTTAAATTTATGATTGAATAAGGTCTTGAATTGTTCAAAAGTCAACGGATTTGCCATGTTCCGGCTTTTCTTACCACGTTTAAATCCTTTCAGCCTGAACTTATCTGACAGGTTATAATTGTTCTCGTCTTTTCTAATGTATAAGTTGTTTAAGACCGTAATTAGAATCGTATATGTTTTCTCAATAGTTCCACTACTATAATTTTTCTTCCTCAGAAATTTTTCAAAAGCATCCGACCAAGTAAAATTTATATCTGAAAGCAGGGTCGCCTGCTTTCTCTCAGCATCAAATTTTATAACCCTGTTCTTCATGGTTGTAAATTCCTTTGCTGTGTTTCTGGTCGTATTATTATCCTTACGGTCTTGAATGTAACCGTCAATGTATTGAACTAAGGTTTTTGTATCAGTATTTGTGACCTCTGTAACATTATATTTATTCGCTAAAGCACGTAATTTTTGAATTGCCGGAGTACCACTACCTATATTCCCCCATTCTTGTGTTATGAACTTGATACATTTTCGTTGACTATATCTTGGATTTTGACTTTGTGATTCCATCATTATGTAAGTGTCAACCTTTTTCTTCAGTTCAAGAATCTTCCTATTTTTCGACTGATAATCGATCACCTTTGCATTAAACAAAAGTTTTTCTGTCATTTTACCCTTTACAATTTCTTCGCCTGTGGGGATTCTTAGCATATCCTTCCCCTTTTTGTAATAGATGATTATATAGTCATGACCGCCAGACCTGTTTATATTTAATTTGCTCTGGGTATTCATATTGTAGAATGTTAATATTGATAGTACAAACGTATTAAATTTTTGTACCTTTTTTGTACCTTGAAAATTTATATTTGTACTTTTTTGTACTTTTTTTCATTTGTATACATTTGATTATCTGATATATATTTCACTCTAATAAAATAATTCTATTGTCGTCATAATTTTGTAGTCATATTATATTGATTTTCAGAGTTTAAGGATGCTTAATAGATCGTCTTCTCACCCCGACTGAGTAAATCAAACGGCCTTGTAAATCAGATATTTACAAGGCCGTTTTCATTGGTAGTACAAAAAGTAGTACAAAACTTTTAATGTTATGGAATCTATCCGTCACTATTAGTTTTTATTCTCTCGCCATTTAGTGATTCTTTGAATTATAATTTCACAATACTCTTTTGCGCTTTTTAAAACTTCAGCTGAGACAAATTCTAAGTTGTTATGTGAAATTGGATTTCTGATATCTGCCAATGTATTGAATCTTTTTCCCCATTCACTTTTTGAATCCTGTAATACTTTCTCAAACCAGATCCAATCACTTGAAATGAAAAGATCATACATATCTCTCGGGAATGTATAATCAACAAGATGGGAGCTTGCTAAACTACCAAATTTATTTTTGGAATAGGATCGAATCTCATCAAGCTTTTCAATTGCTTTTAACTTTCCCTCGCTCTTTTCATGTCGTTTATAATAACCCAATTCCCAATTATCTCCAAATGTTAAATCAATATATTCTTTAATTAGTTCCCTAACCAGTTTTTCAGTTTGACTCCAAAGAGGCCAATAATCAACTTCTGAAGATTTTAAATTTAAAAGTTCTGTAAAATAGTCAGAAAAGCAGGCATAGGAAATGTTTGATTTTGGATTTTTAACACCAAGGTCCCGCTTGAGCAAATGAATTTTTTCTTCACTACTTATGTGTCTTATGAACTCGTATTTGAGTAATCTTTGTTCTTCTAAGCTAGTAACATCATAAATTGGCCCTAGAATAAGCTGAATGGCTTTGGAATATAATCCTTCTTCTCGCATTAGATTAAGGATGTTTTCGAAGTTATTATAAAGATTTAGCTTAAGTTCTGATTCAATTTTCAGTGATAATGAATCATTGTTAACCTTCGAAAATTTCTTAAGCAAATTAAATACTTCATAGTTGTATAGATCGATTAAGAAAGGATGATTGCCAACCAAGTACTGAACATTTTTTTTATATGCTTCAGAAATCTCAATATCAAATGATGCGACAGAATTCCAGTATTCTAATATGTCTTCTTTATCAAAAAGGCCTAATCTTAAATCAGAGAAAATACCGTAAAAATTTGATATAGAGCCATTCTCAGGTTCAATTTCTTGAATAGTTCTTCTTGATACTGTGATTAAACAGATTTGAGTTTCAGGTTGAGATGCAAGTTGTCTTAAAGTCTGAAAATCAGCAATAGTTAAAAAGGACGAAACGCTATCAAATTCATCCAAAATATAGGTCGCTCTGATCCTATTTCTTTTTAAAAGTTTGTAAAATTTCTGTACATGGTTATTAAACTCAAATTTATCATTTTCAGTTTTTCTCAAATCAGAATAAATGCTGTTGAGCTTTCTTATTATTTGTGCAGAGCATTGTTCCTTTAATTGATTTAATTCCTCCAAAGTTTCATATATCAATTGCTTAAAGAAATCATTTGAGGTGGAAATTCTAGCAACATAAATAAAGGATATTAAATTCCTTTTCTGCAACAATTCCTCTTTGATTGGCATTAATGAATTCCAAGCTAAGCTTGTTTTGCCAATACGAGGCATGCCCATAATTGCTAGGTTGCCAAAATTTTCTCCAAGAACACGATTGTGTATTGTCTGAATATGACTTCTACGACCAGCAAATCGTACTC
>JAGVVH010000418.1 GCA_019135895.1 Bacteroidota bacterium
GGTTTTTAAAGAATATGATGTATACATCAGGAAAAAGTATAATGCAGAGCCTGGTTATATAACCATGAATATGCCGGCTTTGCTGGATGCTCTGAATTCGGTTGGCATACATAATCCGATTATAGCCAGTTCTATTAACAAAATAGGTTTCAGGATGTCTGGTGGAAAAGAGATATATGAAAGCTATTTGAATGAAAAAACATTCAGGCCGATCGCCATGCAGGTTCTCGCGGCAGGTGCCCTGAGGCCAAGGGAAGCAATTGAATATCTGGCCGGATTCCCGAAAATTGAGTCGGTCTTGTTTGGTGCATCATCGAAAGCGCATATTCAGGAGACAAAGGAGCTTATAGAAAAGTTTATGGGTTGATCACACTGTGACAATTGATAGAGAAAGTACAGCGAAGACGTTGTTTATGAAAGAGGTCTTTATCATATCTACTGGAGAAATAGTAAATGGCAAGACTGCCGGAGCAAGAAGAATGCAAAAAATTGCAAAATCTCTTGTACACGGAAATATTACCGTATACCTGTGCTCACTTGCTGATTTTAGAGGTGAGCCAGCCTATATGGAGAGTATAAGCCACGGAGTCTATGCATTGCGAACTGTTAAAGACAAAAAGCACCGCAAGGACTCCTTCAGGCATTTCCTTATTGCAGTAAACAGATTTCTCTCGATAGGTGAGACACATAAGGTTATATATCTCTACCCTACAACCTTTGTTCTAAAAGATTTTATTTACCTGCTTTATTTTAAATATCTGAAAGGACACAGATTCTTTTGCGAAATAAATGAACTAAGAAGATCAATTCCTTTCTCATCACAGCCTGCATCTGGATTAGCCAGGAGAATAATTTACTATATGAAGTCGGTGAAAGATTTTATTGTCTTTAGCATGAATGAACTTCAGGTGGTATTATACGATGGGATTACCGTGATATCCACAAGTCTGGAAAAGTACTTTTCCAGGTATACGCGAAGGATTGTCAGAGTACCAATATTATGTGATGCAGATGAGATAAATGACGCATCAGATTCTCCTGAATATGACGGTAAGGTTTTTAAAATATGTTTTGCAGGTTATATAAAGTGTGACAAGGAAGGTTTCGGGCTGGTATATGAAGCTATATCAAAGGTGAATAAACAACACAATGTAGAGTTTTATTTATATGGGAAACTGGAGGAAGAAGATAGTATGCGGCTTCGGCAATTAGCTGAAAAACATGATCTGAAAGAGAAAGTGTATTATTTGGGAAATATCGATCCTGAGAATTTAAAGCGTGAATTCCTCAGGTATCACCTGTTGATTCTACCAAGGCCATTGAACAGAAGAACGATTTATGGTTTTTCCACCAAGCTATCGGATTATCTGGTTTCAGAAATACCTGTTCTGTTAACTGATGTCAGTGATAATGCTTTGTTTATCAAAGATAATTACAATGGATACATCATACCACCGGGGTCTGCCGATATCATCGCGGGAAAACTGGAAGAAATAATTCTCAGTTATAATGACCGGGTTCGGGAGATTGTAAAAAACGCCCACAGAACAGTATTGGAAAAACTTGATCTGAAATTGTTTACACAAGTATATGATGATTTCTTTTTTAATTCCAGAGAGAGAATAAACCTGCCGGCATAATCATTATCAGAGCGTGAAATGAAGCTACTATCTGTTATAGATACATTAGGAGCCGGAGGCAAGGAGAGAAGGTTTACGGAACTTATGAAAGCGTTGAGCCATCAAAACCATGTGGAAATCAGACTTGTGATTATGAGCAATACAATCCATTATACGGAGATCAATAATCTGGGTATTGAAATCATAAAAGCAGAATGACAGGCTGCCCGCTTGTAAACGGCATGGTCACCAATGTTCCAATGAAGTGGAAAATCATAAACCATCATTGGCTCAGAGCCAGGTTGACATTCCCGTTCTCAAGAGTAATTGTAAGCAACTCACAGGCAGGATTGAAAGCATATATGGTACCAAAGCGAAAGGGGATTGTCATTTATAATGGATTTGATTTTTCAAGATTGGATGGTATCATTGATGCTGGTGTGGTTAGAAGGGAGATGGGTATAAAAACTGATTATGTTGTGGGAATGGTTGCTTCATTCTGCAAACAGAAGGATTACCCGACTTATTACAGGGCAGCTCAGCTACTATTATCCAAACGCCGTGATATTACATTTGTCTCAATTGGTGCGGAAACAGATTCTGAAGAATCGGTTGGTCTGGTAGATGATAATTTAAAGCTATATTTCAGGTTTCTTGGTAAGAGAAACGCTATAGAATCATACATCAATGCTATGGATGTATGTGTCCTTGCAACATTTACTGAGGGAATTTCCAACTCATTGATTGAATATATGGCCTTAAAAAAGCCTGTTGTGGCAACAATCGGAGGAGGCACTGAAGAGCTTGTCAGATCAGGTTCGACGGGTTTTCTGATCAGACCTTCAGACCCTGAGGTTATGGCAGATAAGATTAATATCCTGATTGATAATGTCAAACTGAGAAACCAATTTGGCATCAAGGGCAGAGAAAGAATTGAAAACCACTTTTCAATTGACCGGATGGTAAATGATTATCTCAATGTTTATAATAAAATAATTAACAATTAGATAATAAGTAACAGCGGTCCATGGGAACAGGGAAGAGAATATTGATAATTGACTTTTCAAACTATGAAGATTTTCCAATAGGAGGATATCTCACATTTGCCAGAAATATGATGGCTTCTTTTGGAAGGGATCTTGCTCTGGCAGGGATTACTACTTCCAGAGTTGACCCGGTTGGAAAATGGTTTAAAAAGAAGATTAACAATGTTGAGTTCGACTTTTTTGCAATGGCAAAATGTAATAGTGCCAAAACTAAAAAGATCATACCCGACAGGTTGGTGAACTATCTGCTTATCAAATATTACAGGAAAAGAATTCTAAGCATTGGTATTGAGAATATATTTCTGCAGCGGCAGGAGTCTCTGCTTGCACTTTCTGACTGTAACAGGAATGTTTGTTATTCGTTTGCAGGTCTGGATAATCCGCTTGTCAATTCAAAATACAGTTATGGAAGTTTGCTGTCTGATTGGTTTGAGGACAAATTTTTTAAGAAGATTAATGTTGCGAATCTTATTCTGGGAAGGGGAGACGACAAGGCAATTCAGGAAATGATTTTGCGAAGCAATGGATCATTGACGGGTCAAGAGGTAATTAAGTTTCCAACAAGGATAAATACCGATGTTTTTAGACCTTTTAACAAAAGCAAAGCCCGTGCTCAGCTCAACCTTCCGGAGAATGCATTAATAGTATTGACAACAGGCCGACTGGCCTGGTGGAAGGGATGGAAATTCATGATTGACAGCTTTATGGAATTAAGTAATCAGAAGAATGACGCGATATTCATTATGGTGGGCGAAGGCGAAGATTACAATAAAATTAAATCGTATATTTCAGGTAATGAATTGACTGAAAAGGTCTTTTTGACAGGGAAAAGAAGCAGGGAAGAAATAGCCACATATCTCAATGCTTCTGACGTATATATAATGGGATCGTACAAAGAAGGATGGCCTACAGCTCTTATGGAAGCAATTGCATGTGGAGTACCGGCATGTGCTACTGATTTCAGTGCAGTGGATGAAATCATAGTTGATGGAGTAAATGGTTATATTATCCGGGATCGGAATGAAACACAATTTGCAGAAGTGATTTTAAGGGCAGCGTGTATGCAGAGACCGGTGAAAAACGATCATGTAACACGCTACTCAATGGATAGACTGAAAGAAGATATTCTGACCCATTGGCAGCTAACATAAGAAAAGGATTTGAGATAAATATACGACCAGATAGAGAGGTTGTAAGAAATTAGAATGATATGTGTTCCAGATAATACTAAAGCAAAGTAAAAGAGTGTTTAAATAATAATGTCACCAGGTTTTACAAATATTAATGCAGAGGGAAGACTGGAGGAGGTAGTCATCTTCAACATCAGGATTAATCCTCTAAGGCGGTCCGAATTCCTGTCTATAATTGAGAAAAGCATCAAAAGCGGAAGGCAGCTTGCTCAGTTTGGTGTTAATTCAGCAACCATAAATGATATTGTAAGAAGTGATGAGTTCAGGCTGACAATCAATAACGCCGATTTGGTTCATATAGACGGCATGTCAGTGGTGTGGGCTCTTCGTTCTTTCGGTTATTCAGTGCCTGAAAGGGTTGCTACACCGGACCTTGCAGAAGATATACTTGCTATGGCTGACCGTGAAAGAATGAGTGTTTTTCTCTTTGGTGCACAGGAAGATATTCTCTCTTTGTGCAGGAAGAATATCGAAGATAAATATCCGAACATTGTCATTGCAGGAAGCCGAAACGGTTATTACAGACCTGAAGAGGAGAAGAATATTTTTGAGCTTATTAACAAAGCTAAACCTGACATTCTATTTCTCGGGATGTCTTCACCAAAAAAGGAACTTTTCTTCGAAAGCTATAGGCATAAGTTGGAAGCAAAATATATTCTTGGTGTGGGTGGTTATTTCGATATCATATCCGGTCAGATCAGGCGAGCGCCGCGATGGATGCAAGATACCGGCCTTGAATGGTTGTTCAGGCTCATGCAGGAACCAAGGAGGCTCTGGAAGAGATACCTGATCGGGATATTCCAGTTTTTCTGGCTAGTAATGAAGGAAAAAATCAGGAGAGCTTTTATTCGCAAGAAAAAATAGAGATGGTTATTGATCACATTTCATTCGCTGTAAAGAATCTTGAAGAGGGAATCAGCTATTGGAACAATGTTTTTGGTTACAGGCAACTTACCGGTATTGTTGTCAATACTCTCCAGAAAGTTAAGGTTGTATTTCTTGGTAAAGAGAGCAGTATTATCGTGAAACTGATTGAACCCGTTGAAGGAAACCAGTCGTTACAAAACTTTGTGAACAGGGGAGGGGGTTTTCACCATATATGTTTCCGTTGTGGTGATATTACCTCAACAATGGAAGATCTTAAAACAAAAGGATTGCTGACTCTGGTGGCGCCACAGCCGGGTGAGGCATTTAATAATCATGATATTGCCTTTCTCCTGGGGAAATATGGTATGAATATCGAGTTGATTGATACAGAACAAAAAGCTGCACTACTAGATACAGATAGTGGACATCGATAAACAGATTAATGGTCAGTGAAGGAGGGGGATTACTCACATTCAATGATAGCACTTGACCTGGCAGCTAAATCAAACCAGAAAATAATGTCTTTTTCGACCCTTCTGCAAGAAGGAACAACCCCATCGATCATTACTTTATTTGCCCTGACAGCAAGTGATAACCCATTGACAGGAAAGTCATTGCGATTACATAATTTGATTGTGCCGTCAGAATTACATGAATATGAAACATTTTCGATTAATCTCCAGTAATCTAAAAGCTCCTTCACGGTTGTATTATATAGGCCTCTTTTGTTCTGGTTATCTTCCATGTAAGCAAGAATCTGGTCAAAATATGGGTTGATCTCAAGCCTTCCGTTTTGTTCTGTAATGACATCAAGCCCTCTTACGTAATACCCGTGATTCAGAAAAATACCCCAGTTTGAAATCAGTTCATCAATTTGTCTTTTCTCATTTTCCAGGTGTTTGTCA
>JAGVVH010000270.1 GCA_019135895.1 Bacteroidota bacterium
GCTGTTGTATGATATTGATCCCAATACGGTCTATCCGGCTATCAGGAGCGCGCTGAACCGCAATGAGATAGGAGAGCTGAGGTCGTCACACCAGATCCTTCCTGTTGTTATGGCGGGCAATGAGACGCCCATAGGTGAGCATATGTCAACCGGCTCTGTTCTGAACAGGCAGGGGGCGTCGGTTCCAGTCAGTGAGATATGTGATGTAAGAAGGGTGCGTTACTACAAGGCAATCATGGGTAACATGGCGTCAGAGTATGTCCCTGTTGAGATGAATGTCTCGACGAACCGTCCGGCGCAGCTGACGGCAGAGATCGAGGAGACTTTGTCAGCCGTACCTGATCTCTCACTCTCGTTCAGCGGAACGGTGATAACGGGCCAGCGACTCTTCCGCGAGCTGGCGCTGGTGCTGCTTGTCTCGCTTGTGCTTCTCTACTTCATTCTGGCTGCCCAGTTTGAGTCGCTCACCCAGCCGCTGATTGTTTTGCTGGAGATCCCCATTGACATTGGTTATGGGGAGGGACAATAAACATAATGACGATGATAGGGATCATTGTGATGTCTGGGGTCATCATCAACGACTCGATACTAAAGGTAGATACAATCAACAACCTCCGGAAAGCGGGTGTAGAGCTGAAGGAGGCGATATATACCGGCGGCTCGAGGAGGCTGAAGCCCATTATCATGGTTGCTATGGCGTCGCTGTTTTCGACCCTTCCGATGCTGTTCGGGTCAGGGTTGGGGAACCAGTTGCAGCGTCCTATGGCGCTGGCCCTGATAGGAGGCATGACCCTCGGCACCTTCGTCAGCCTCTATTTCATTCCGCTGGCGTACTGGTATATCTACAGGAGACGGGGGAGGCACGAATGAGGATGGTAAATTGTAATTTCCATTTGTAATATTCTATATTACGAATGAGTGTTGGATTGATCTTCACTGACAGCAACTTGGTTAGCGCTTTATTTCTCGATGAGTATACAGGAAAAAAGACTTTCCGTCTTTTCCGAAAAATCCTCAAAATTCCCGATAATTCCTCATGGCATAATCGATGACTTAGCTTAAATTGCATAAGACAATTCTGCGTCTATCATGCTGAGCAATATAGGGTTTATATGGTTAGTGATTAAGAAGAGAGAATTCATTTCCGGTAATGGGCTCAATATCCAGAAAGAATGTGGGACAATGCCGATCGACACATTAAATCGAGGTAGGCTAAACTCAAATAACACACCATGGCAAAGATGAACATGAAACATTATTGTCTATTTGGTTTAATTGGTCTTGTCTTATTGGTTTTAGACATACGTGTTTTGGCTAATAATGGACCTGATGCAAGTTTCCCTGATAAAGCAGAGAAGCCCCGAATGTATTATTGTAGAGATTGTGAATTAAGCCCAGGACAGTGGGGGATAGAATACATCTGTTTCGACGGATATGTTGAGACGTGTTTTACTATGCATTGTCAGGGTGGTACCTGTGGCTAAAATAGGGGGTAAATGAGAAGGATAATGACCAGATAGTTTATCACTATCCTTCTCACAACATGAATTCAGATGAGAAAGGAGCTAACGGTCTGTGGCCTGATTCTTATTACTTTGGGTTGCACAAATTCAGGGAGTAAGGTTTTCAAAGAGAGCTCTATTGTGGAGGATCTATGCCAAATATTGACAATCACAGGAGATATAAGTTCAGATCTTCAAGTAGATTCAATATTTGATATGATAGAGGCAATTCCACTGGAAACCAAGGATAAATATCTCATTACCGAGATTATTAAAGCCAGAATTGTAGATGAAATGCTTATTCTCCAAGATAAGGCAGAGAGATTGTTTGTATTTGATTTACATGGGAAATTCCTTAATGAAATCAGTGCCAAGGGAAGAGGGCCCGGGGAGTTTTCTGAGTTACGAGATTTTGAGATTGACAATGAGAAGCATCTGTATATTCTTGATTTTGAGAGAATACATATATATAGCATTGATGGGGCCTACATAAAAACCATTCGCTACAGTTTTAGTCCTGAAAATGAAGTCTACTGTAATCCAATTCAGTTTGCGGTTGCGGAACCAAACAGGTTTTATATTTGGGGAGGAAGCTTTGGAATCAATGAAAACGAAGATGGAAAGCATTTCGCAATGTATGAACTTGATGACCAGGGTAAAGTGCGTAACAGATACTTTCCTGTTAATCATGTGATTCTTGATGACAGGAGCCGGTTCAGCACCATTTCTGATACCATATTGATTAATCCAGTATTCGGCAGCTATGATGTCTATTCAATAGATAATGTTTGCGTTAAGAAAAGATATCATGTTGATTTTGGAGAGAAAGCAATGCCTGTATCAATACCTCCTGGATTCCAGTCTTTAGCTACTTTTAAGGACAACGTGGATAAGCAATATTATCATTCTATTAAGCGGTGGACAGAGTCATCTGAGTGGATTTACTTCATGTTCTTCACCAAGGACAGGGCTTATAATGCATATTATTCCAAAAGATTAAAGAAGTCGTTTTTATCCAGACAATGGCCACTCGTTGAAGGTGAAATAGCTCCGTATTCGATCTTATTTCAGCATAATGAGCAGATGATTTCTTTTTGTAACCCGCAATACCTGCTGGAGCAAATGGAAGCCTGCAAGAAGAAGAACTTCGATTTATTATCTTCCTCAGCACGAGAGAATCTGATCAGACTCCGGAACATTAAGATATCAGACAATCCGGTTTTGATATTCTGTTCAATGAAGAAATATTAGCCAAGTCTAATGAGTAAAAAGATAATTACTATCGGTTTAATTATCTGTCTTATTTGTTTGAATCTTATTTTGTTAGCAACATTATGTACAAGGCAGAAGGAATTACAGCAATACAGTTCCAATCTTGAAATCATGGAAGATTCTCTTAGGCACCATATCCTCAGGTTTGACAATCTTCTTTCTAATTACTTAATAATGACCGAATTTCAATCAATGAAAATTGACAGGGATCTTATTCTTTATAATACGGATGGTCAAATTCAAGAATTAGGGAAATTGGTATGTCAAGGGCCAAAACTCATTTTTAAGTACTCCAAACTAAATTGTGATGTCTGTGTCGACGAACAGATCATCTTATTAAAAGAATTCACGGAGATTATTGGCTCTGAGAATGTAATTATTATTTCGGATTATGATAACCCAAGAGAATTAACCCAATTTGTAAGGATGAATCAGCTTGATAATGAGGTGCTAAATTTGCATGATCAAGAGATAATACCCTTTGATAAGAGTTTGCCGTATTACTTTATTCTAAGCAGGCACCTAACTCTGCAACAGCTTTTTATACCGCTCTCCGGGAGTCGCTATTTAACAAAAAATTATTTCAACTTAATTCTGAGAAGTTACTTTAATGATTAGTATTTGCAGTAATCATTCAATTTATAGAATCATTTGGTTTGGCTAATACAGTAAGATGCCCTGATAGGGACAGGCGATATACACCGGTGGGGTGAGGAAGCTGAAGCCCATTATCATGGTTGCTATGGCGTCGTTGTTTTAGACTCTTCCGATGCTGTTCGGGTCAGGTCTGGGGAACCAGTTGCAGCGTCCTATGGCTCTGGTGCTGATAGGCGGCATGACCCTCGGCACCTTCGTCAGTCTCTATTTCATTCCGCTGGCGTACTGGTATATCTACAGGAGACGGGGGAGAAGGGATAATAAGTAAGGACTGACAGATATTTGTCCGGAAGATGTGATAATATAGATATGGAATCATTCTGCCGGGGTAATGGGAAAATTAGTCCAGATACCGTTAAAGGATATGTTCACTTATGTCTGCGTTGTCTATAATTCTTGATAGTCTTCTCGATTCTTACCCTGATTCGATTATTGTATTCAAATGATCTGAACAGAATCAAGCCTGTTTTATCTACAAGAAATAAACAACTTCCACTTGCAATCACTTCATTATTTGTTAACCTGATAGCTGCAGTATCAACAATAGAAATCCCCTCGAATCCAGTCTGCACAAGGTAATCCTCAATCAAATCAGAGTCATTATTTGAACTTAGGCTAATAACATTGAGAGTGTTTAGATCGTGTGTAATTTGGGCTAAGACTCCATAACAAAAGGAACACTCACCTGAATGGTAATATACAATGCAAATATTAGATGAGCTCTTGGATATCTCATCAATAAGGGTATCGGGGGCTAAAAGATGTAGATTTTGGGGATTACTGCAAGAGAAAAGAGGCAGGAGGACAAATAATAATCTTAATGTTTTCATTTGCTATCCGGTAGAGATGTATCCAAACTATAGGCAGCAATAACCGGATCATTTTCACGCAACTCAAGAGCATACAA
>JAGVVH010000544.1 GCA_019135895.1 Bacteroidota bacterium
CAAAGAGGTTATCAATGAAGAAGAAATAGTAAAAGTGATGGAAGAGCGGGCTGATTTAAAATATGCCACTGACATTGCTCCTGAGAACAAAGCTATTATGTCGGAGAAGTTTACTACACGTTTCTTTGCAACGCCAAAGAAGATGGGTGCCGAGACTGCCGAAGCCAATATCAATGCCGGATTGGCATCCGCTAATCAGATTGTCAATTTCTTTAAAACCGGTGATACCAAATTTAAAGTAAATTAATAAAAGCTATTCTGAATATCTTTAAAATCCCCGATTACTCGGGGATTTTTTTATTGAATAAAAAGAATTGAATTAAAAAAATAAAATTACTACTCAGGCAACAAAAAAAAGTCAACTGCGTCATTGATTTTGAAAGAAAAAATGCATTTTTGCTCCTGCTAAAAAACAAATTGAAAAACTATAATATAAAACTACAAAAACAATGAGAAAATTCCGTCATTTAATGAAAGTAACTTTTTTCGCTACATCTTTTGTATTCATTACTTTTGCTGTTATGGGTCAGACCTGGACGGCTTACAATGGCTGCCCCCCAAGCTTTACAGATTTAAATGCCAACTATGTGAAGAAATGTTATTACACTTCCAGTTCTCAAAGTTTATGGTTTTCCACCACAAATTATACAACAGGGACCATGGCAGCATCTCACAGTTTGATTACTACCGGAGGCAATGACCCCAATGCTTTCATTCCTAATACCAATCCCACAATCTATTTACAAAAACTACCTACCTGGGACGGAGTTCCTGTTACACAGGTAGTACGATTAAATGAGCCTCTTGGAGCTGGTTACACTAATTATCATTCAGCAGGTATTGTCTACAAGTTTATTCCTGACAGTATAAATAATATCTTAAATGTATATTTTGCCTTTGTAATGAATTTGCCTCATCAAAACTGGAATGAAAACCCAATATTCCAAATCAGAGTTTTGAATTCAACCAATCAACTTATATATCCCGGAGCCTATTATCTTTTAAGTACCGGATATACAGCCGGCACCCCCCCCATTTACACCAATCACCCTTCTGCGCAAACTGTCCAGTGGTATAATTGTGGAAGCGGTGATAACAATGTGATTTGGAGAGACTGGACCCCGATTGCGTTTGACCTGAGAGATTTTGTTGGGCAAGAAGTAATATTGGAAATTGTTACTGCTAACTGTATATACTCCCAACATTACGGGTACAGTTATTTAACTGCTAAATGTCTGGAAGGAAGACTTACAGCCACTTCTTGCGAGGGTGAAGACCTTATTGTTACCGCTCCTAACGGTTTTGCAGATTACACCTGGTATGATATTGACGGCAATGAGATTGGATGGGCAGAACGTTATTACACTCCAAGAGATACCAATATGACCTATGCCAGATGTGTGATGCACTCCCGTACCGGCGCCGAAATTGAAATGGATATTAATATCACCTATTACGACCTTACTTCACAATTTGATTACACCCAAATCAAAGATGAATGTAATTATAAGATTCAATTTGAAAACACCGGATGGGATTTTGGTGATGGTTCTCCCCTTTCTACTGAAGTAAATCCTTTACATATTTATGATAATCCGGGGACTTATAATGTAAGGTGTGTGTTGTTTGACCCCGACAATGTTTGTGCCGATACCATTACGCAAGTGGTGGTGGTGGATCCAGATGCAACCATCCAGGCCCATACTACAGATGTTGTCAGAACTTGCCAGGAAAACCTGCCCTATGTTTATAATGCAGACTACTCTTTTCCCCAGGCAGGAACTTATCAGGTTGTTTTCCCCGGAGCCGCATGGAACGGTTGTGACAGCCTTGTTGATGTCACCCTGATTGTGGAAAATCCACAGGTAGTAATTCAACAGCAGGGGGATTACTGCGATCAGTTTTCTTCAAATCTGATTGCCGAAACTGAAGCCCAAGAGCCAACTTTTATCTGGAATGACGGATCTACCCTCGGTTCTCTTGTCATAACAGCTCCCGGCACTTACTCTGTTACCGTTACCGATATTAGCGGTTGTGTAGCTCAGGATGCTATTGTAATCCCCGCATGTGTCCCCAATATTGTATTACCAAACACCATCTCTCCTTCCGACGAGAATGGACTAAACGACTATTTCTATCTGCCACAGAAGAACCTGGTTGAAAGAGTTGAAATTTCTATTTTTGACAGATATGGCACTATGATTTTCCACACTTTTGATAAAGATTTTAAATGGGGGGGGGATGTTTACGGAAAAATCTATTTCAATGCCACCTATAATTATGTAATATACGTTACCGATTACAATGGTATAACCACTATTCATAAAGGAAGTATCACTATCCTATAGGGGAACCCGATTCAATGTTTACTATTTCAACACTGAATCCACAAAAAATAAGTTTTAATATTCTTTTCCTAAAATAGCAAGTTAAAAAATAACTTGCTATTTTTGCACGTTCATTGGAATAATAATCTCAATCATAAAGAATGAAAAAATATTTTTTGATTTTGATATCTGCCGTAGTTATCATGACATCATGTAATTCTGAAAAAAACAAAAGAACTTCAATATCAGAAACTGATAAATCACTCATCGAAACGCCGGATTTTAGTGCTGATTCGGCCTTCTTTTTTGTTAAGGCTCAGACCGATTTCGGTCCCAGAGTTCCAAATAGTGAAGCTCACAAAAAATGTGCCCTTTTTCTTAAAGAAAAAATGGAGAAATACTGCGACGAGGTAATCATGCAATCTTTCAAGGCAAAAACCTATGATGGCAATAACTTGAATTGTTGGAATATAATAGCATCCTTTGCTCCGGAAAAAGAGAAACGAATTTTACTGGCAGCACATTGGGATTCAAGACATATTGCCGACCATGACCCCATAGTAGAGAATAGAAATAAGCCCATCAGTGGTGCTAATGATGGTGCCAGCGGAGTTGGAGTACTGATGGAAGTTGCCCGCCAACTTCAACTTAAAAATCCGGCAGTCGGAGTGGATATTATCTTCTTTGATGCTGAAGATTATGGAACTCCAAACAGTGAAAATATTCCGGGTGACTGGTGGTGCCTGGGTTCTCAGTACTGGTCAAAAAATCCTCATAAGCAAAATTACAAGGCCGATTATGGGATTCTGCTCGATATGGTCGGGGCAACGAATGCCACTTTCTACCATGAGGGATTGTCCTCCCATTTTGCCCCTGCTGTCGTTTCAAACATATGGAGTGCTGCCTATCGTCTTGGTTTCGGGAAATATTTTATTAATGAAGGGGCTAACACCATCACCGATGACCATTATTACATTAATACGATTGCCATGATACCTATGATTGATATTATTCATCAAGATAAGAATTCTGAAACAGGATTTTATCCCTATTGGCATACGACTCAGGATAATATCCAAAACATTGACAGTCAAACGCTGGAAGTTGTGGGGAAAACAGTTTTATCTGTTATTTATGAGGAAAAATAATATTTTGTAAAATTAACGATCATGAAAGTATTCAAATTTGGCGGGGCATCAGTAAAAGATGCCAATGGTGTCCGAAATCTTCAAAATATCCTTTCTCTATACCCTGATGAAGATATTGTAGTAGTTATATCGGCTATTGGAAAAACGACCAATTTGTTGGAAAAAATTCTGGATGCCTATTACGACCAACCGGATAAAGTGGCAGACTTGGTTCACAGCCTGAAAGAAAATCATTATCAGATTGCAAATGAACTAACGGATCAGACAGACCGTATCATTACAAAACTAAACACCGTCTTTGAACAACTTGAAACAACTTTGGCTGAAGAACATTCCGAAAATTATGACTTTGATTATGACCAAATCGTCAGCCAGGGAGAAATACTCTCTACCAAACTGATCTCCACTTACCTAAACCTTATCGGAATAAAAAACCATTGGTTGGATGCCAGACAATTGATCCGCACTGACAATACCTACAGAGAAGGAAAAGTTATTTGGGATACCACTGTTCCCACGATCCAACATCAGGTTTCAGAAGTATTTAATAGAAATAAAGAACACATTATTATTACTCAAGGTTTTATCGGAGGGACTGCGGAAAGACTGACCACTACTTTAGGGCGCGAAGGATCTGACTATTCAGCCGCAATACTTGCTTTTGCTCTGGATGCCGAAAGTGTTACGATTTGGAAAGATGTGCCGGGACTTCTCAATGCAGATCCAAAACTATTCCCCGATGCCGTTAAGCTTGAACAAATTCCTTATGAAGAAGCTATTGAGTTGGCCTATTACGGGGCTACCATAATTCATCCTAAAACTCTTAAACCTCTCCAAAATAAAAAGATTCCTTTATATGTAAAGCCCTTCTTTGCTCCCCTTGAAAATGGATCTATTATTGACGATCATGAATTAAAGAATCCAACTCCTTCCTATATTTTTAAAAACAATCAACTCCTGATTACACTATTCCCAAAAGATTTCTCCTTTATTTCCGTAGAGAATCTCTCCGAAATATTTTCTATTCTTTCTCTAAATAGAATTAAAATTAATCTGATGCAAAATTCTGCTCTCAGCTTTTCTTTTTGCATGGATAATAAAAGTCATCAGGTTGAGCACATTATAGAGCAACTTTCTAAGAATTATAAAGTTAAATATAATTATGCCGTTCAATTAATCACTATTCGCCATTATTCGGCTGAATCTTTGGACAAAGTACTGAAAAACAGGGAAATTTTGGTTGAACAAAAAAACAGAACTACTATTCAGCTTATTATCAAATCCTAGTACCTAATATATATAGGTATCCTTTTGCTGCTTACTATTGTTCTATACATTCATTAATCATCTTTACAGCTTCAATATTTCTGGGGGAAACAATATCTATCCAACCTGATTCAATGGGATATACTCTTTTATTAATGACTGCCGACAATTTAGTATAAGGATATTGCTTGCAAAAAACATCCATATCTTCTTTTCTGATAATAATAATGTCAGGATCTTTTTCAAAAAGATATTCCCGACTTATATTCCAACCTGAGAGAACTTCTCCAATGTTTTTTCCTCCCGCCAGGGTAATGATTTCGTGAATATGAGAATCTTTGGGAGCAGTATAATCACCCGAATCCCCAAACCCTACCACATAATATACGGTTGGTCTCTTTTCCTCCGGAACAACCGGTATTTTTATATCGGAAAGATTCTTCTTTAAGAGCCCGATCTGCTCTTTGGCAATTTCTTCCTTATTTAATATTCTTCCCAATACTTCCAAGGCATTAAAAATTCCGGTTATGTTATTTTCCTCCTTCAAAGCTATTACCGGTATTCCCACTTTCTCAATTTTCTCTACATCCTCTTTCTGCACTATTGAACCGATT
>JAGVVH010000388.1 GCA_019135895.1 Bacteroidota bacterium
TAAACTGTCTAAAGGTGTGGAAAATTCTGGCGTCGCTGCTATGGTAAAATAGGATGAACTTGAATAAAAATATAAAGCAGCATTACTGCTGTAATAATAATTGTTGTATACAATGTTGGGATAGGTTGATGTTGTTCCACTGTAATATTTTGTCCAGCAAAAGGGGAAAGTAACATTATTCCCGGTGTAATCAAAATTTTGTTGGTATGGAATGGAGGCAAATTCATCACAATGGGTTATAAAAGTTATAGGATCTGACCAATCACTTGTATCTGCTTCGCCACATATAGCACGCACATAAAATTTATATTCTGATGCCGAATTTAATCCCTGAAGTAAGTATAGTTCATCAGAAGTAATAGGAGACGTTATGACCATGTCTGCCGGATCTTGATTGCTCAACCCCCAACGTATTTGCCATATAGTATCATTTCCGGAATGTGCCCAACCTAAATAAGCCTGATTTGTTGTAATAAAGTCGGCTGTGAGATTGGTGGGTTTTATACAGGAAGGATAGTCGTCTATGGTAACGTCATCAAGATACAAATACCACCCGTCTAATCCACCCGCCGGAATTCTAAAGGCAATAAAAACGTTTCCACTATATGACCTTAAATCAATTTCTACTTCTTCGTAATTGGTATTAGAAGCATTTTCACTAAACAAAGCTCCCCTGATGATCTTACCTTTTTATAAAATTGCAAAAACTGATTCCCGGAAAGAGTAATTTTAGGGCTAATTAAATAGTCGTCATTATAGCCATTATTATAATCTGTGTATATGGCAATACTATAATTTCCTGAATGACTATTCCCTGATCTGATTTCCCAAGTGTCATCATCAAAATTATTGTTTATTGTTTTCCAACAATTATAGAATGAAGTCGTTTGTTCAAAAGTTTCTGTAAAAGGGAAATCTGTGACTGCATCACATAGTGTAGTAAATGAAACCGATTGGCTCCATTGACTGGTGTCGCTAATTGAACATATTCTCCTAATATATACATCATAATTGCTTAAGGAAGCCAAATTTGTTAGTTGTACTTCATTTGACGAAACCGCTAGATAGGTGCCCCCACTATTTAGGTCAAATCCCGATAAACCGTAAACTACCTGAAATTGTAAATTGATAGTGTCGTTTGTCATCCATGAAATATCTGCTGTATGGTCAGTTATGTTTTCTGAATATATATTATAGGGGATTCCACAGCTTAAAGGTATTACCGAAATGTTATCAATGGCTGCCGGTGGCTGAAAGTTATTAAGATCATTATTTGACCATGCAAAGTATAATCTTTTGGTAGTTCCTGAATAAGAACCATCTATGATTGTTGTATGTGTTTGCCATTCACGATTGTTATATAACTGATTATTTAAATCAGGAAGATCATTTGGATTTACTGAATTATAAGATGGTTCAACATCTTGCTTCTCATCAATAAAAAAATATAAATAGTCGTTGTATTCTCCGAAACATTTCCAGTTAAAACTTACTTCATATCCGTCCGCCGGTGTGAAATATATGTCACGATAGGCCCATAGTAAACAACTGTTTTGAGTGTAATGATTCGTAATCCCCCTGTCATCTGAAATATACAAGGCATTGCTGCCCCCATTTTGTGTGGCTGATCCAATAACCCAGTTGTTTGAATATAGGTTGTTGCTTTTTAATGTCCAGTTATGGTTGTCAACACTGTCCTCAAATCCACAATAATAGGGAACACTATCCGCTATTTGACAAGTGACAAAGGAAATTTTTCTGGACCAACTACTGGTGTCATTTGCATCACAAATTCCTCTTACATATGCAGTGTAGCTTGTGTTTGACAATAATCCGGTTAAAGTATAATTGGTGCTGGTGAGAAAAATAGTGTTGCCCGATAAATCAGGATCAAAACCATTGAGCCCATATTTTAACTCCCATGCAGTTGCCGAATATGGAGAAATCCATGATAAATCAACACTTGTTCCCGTTGAATTGTCTGTTGTTGATAACGAATATGGTCTTGGGCAGGTTGAGGTGTCTATAGATAATCTGAGATTAGGTCTGTAACTTTCCTGATATAGTGATGTCATGGAACAGCCGTGATTGCCATCATCATAATCGGTCATTGTCCTATTGCTCATTTCACTGGCATATACATAACTGTAATAATCATAATCATCGTTATCATAACAGATCTCAATGATTAAATTTGAACTACCATCATAATAAAATGGAGTTTGTAACTGAATCATCTGCCACCCCGTGGCACTAACAGAATAGTCACCCTCATATACTACTTCAGTACTATTTGTGTATAGTGAGGTAAGTGTATTGTTAGTGGTCAGACCCATCTTGATGGTAAATCCATTCATGGTGTAAGAATTATTGTCGCTGACATTGAAGCCGATTTCTTCAATTAATCCGGACATTAATATCTCGTCAAATGTGTACAGAATCTGAGTCCGCCCATCCTCATAGTAGGTGGTAAATGGATATACAACCGAATTTGTCATATCATTACCGATAGTAACGATTTTCTGGCCATGCAATGCAACAATATTTATTGCTATTGCTACTAAAATGATAAAAACTTTTTTCATATTCCGAGGTGTTTTTATTGTATACAGAAATTGTAAAAAAAAGCTTTATCCAGTTATAATAAAGGAAGATGGTATTATCTAAAATGCAATAGTAAAAGTAATCTCATAAAAATAAGCCAATTTTATAATTTCTTTTTTGCAAAGATAATTAAGTTTTTTATTTTTATAACAATTTATTTCCATTTTATTATAACTAATTGAATATCAATTTATTTTTTTGCTATTTTTTTTATTTTTCTTGATATGATTTGTTTTTCTTGTTTACACTGTTATTTTTAATAACTTTTTGATTGACAATATTATATTCTGATGCATATTTTTTTATTCTTTAGGGCGTTCCGGCTCGCTTCGCATCGCCGGCCGCGCTTTACGCTGCAATTCCACAGGCGTTGGCCATGGGGCTCATGGTCGCGAACAGTAGCTTCCTCCGGTCGCTCTGCCGCTCCCTGTGCCCCAAAGCCCCCGCCTTTGTGGTGTTTTCGCTACAATCGCTAACGCAAAAATAGTCCGATTTTTAAAAATTAATCAGATTTGTTTACTATTAATAAGTTAATAGTGTAATTAATATTCTTATATTATTAAAATATTTATAAATGTATTTTGCCGGTTTTTTAATTGACTTTAATACCTTGGATGATGTAACGCAAGAGTGCTTTTGATGTATTCTCTGTCTAAATGGGTGTATATTTCAGTTGTTGTTATGCTTTCATGCCCTAACATTTCCTGAACCGCCCTTAAATCAGCTCCACCGTCAATCAAATGAGTGGCAAAGGAATGACGAAATGTATGGGGACTGATGACTTTTGTGATTCCGGCTTTTTCCGCTAATTCTTTTACTATGATAAATATCATCTCTCGGGTAAGCTTTTTCCCCCTCCTGTTTAAAAATAGATAATCTTCAAATCCCTTTTTAATTTGTATGGTTTTTCGAGAGCCTTCCAAATATAAATCTACTGCCTTTTGAGCAGTATTGCCAATTGGAATTATTCTCTCTTTATTTCCCTTCCCTATAACTCTGATGAAATCATCTCTGAAATATAATTGTGATATTCTTAAATTCAATACTTCGCTTACCCGAAGACCACACCCGTACATGATTTCTATTATTGCTTTGTTGCGATGTCCCTCCGGAAAACTTAGATCTATGGCATAGATAATCGATTCAACTTCAGGAATGGATAATACTGTTGGAAGATGTCTTCCTATTTTTGGTGATTCTAACAATTCAGTGGGATCAGCTTTAATTATATTCTCGAAAAGAAGATAATGATAAAATGCTTTAATTCCCGAAATAATCCTTGCTTGTGATCGAGATCCAATTTTATGATCATACAAAAAAATCATGAAAGATTGTAAATCACTAAATTTTGCACGTTCTAATCTTTTTCCCGATCCTAAATATTGCTGAAATTTGCTGATGTCATGAATATACGCCTCAACAGTTTTGGATGAAAGTGATTTTTCCAAAAGTAAGTATTGCCGAAAAAGCGCTATGTAATTATGTTCATCCATTCTCTTTCGGATAGGCTATAAAATAATATTCTTTGTTCGAATTATAATTAAGTTCAAATTCATCTTGAGTCAATGCTCTTCTTTTATGAACGAATGATGATAGTGTTGACAGAGAAAGTCCAACATTCTTTGTGATATATTGATATAAAGCTGCCGGGTCGGTGCCATAATAATCACTAGCCCCAATACCGCATTCAAAAATTACATAGGGATGAGATTTTGTCAGGATTCTTTCAGCACCTTTTAGTACTCCAAATTCTCCCCCTTCCACATCTATTTTTATAAAATCTATCTTGATACCTTCCGGAATGATGTTATCGGCAGTTCTAAATATGAGCTTTATGTTCGTAGTTTTGTTTTAACTGTTTATATAGTAAGGGAATTGGTTCAAATCCAAAATGTTGACCATTTTTTGATAAGGATAAAATAACGTCGAGTATTTCTCCCTTATGACACCCCACATCCATGCAATTGGAGTTATCTGAAATAAC
>JAGVVH010000313.1 GCA_019135895.1 Bacteroidota bacterium
CAATAGCCTCGTCATAAGACTTTTTCTCGTGTAATAAACATAATGCGTATTCAACAAAAGATCTAAACTCAGTTGGATGATCCTTAATAATCGGATCTAAAACTCTTAAAGCCTCCGCAAATCGTCCTTCCTTTCTATATGCACGACCTAAAAGATATCTGGCAACAATGCTGCTTGGTGTATCATTAACCGCTTTTTCTAGTGCTTTGAGACGCGAAGGATTATCTCCTAGATATCTTTGTATATTTGCAGACTCTATCCAAAGTGCATCTCGCACACGGACAGATCTTAGACCTTCATTAATTGTATCTTCTGCTTTTGCAATATATGCAGTGGCTTCTTCTAGTGTGCTAGCGCGTTGCGCCCAACCAAGATACAATTGCGCCAAACCTTGAAAACTGTATTCATCTCTGTGGTTCATGGATAAAGCCTGTCTAAAAGAAGACTCTGCCTGTGCAAGCCTACGCCTAGCTATTTCTTGGCTTTCGTTATCCATAGCCATTTGTGTGAGAATGATACCTTTAGTGTGATGCAACACACGAATACGTGAATTCATATCAATAGCAGATTGAATTTGATTAAGGGCTATATCAAGGTTCTTCTCACGAGATAGCATACGAGCATAGTGTTGTCTTACAAATGGGCTTTCAGGGTCTTTTTGACAAGCTTTTTCAAAAAAACGAATTTTCCCGTCAATCGTTCTGATAGAATCAATTAATCTATCAGATCTTATAAAACATTCAAAAGCATCATGATCAGATTTATAGTTAAGATTTAACTTAGAAAGCGATAGTTGTAAAAGTTGTTCTCTCTCAGCAGCGCTGCCACATCTTTCCCACACAATAGTGGCTATGATTCGATGTCTAGCTCTTGCAGAATATGATCCTTTACTTTCATCAATCGCGTCATATATGACCACACCGTCAGTGGCATCTTTCGTTAATCTGTATATATCTTCCAATGGCATATCCATCAAATCGGCTAGCAACTTATCTCGAAGATAGGCACCATATTGATAAAAACAACAGACAGTTAAATATAGTTGACGTGATATTGAATCTTTTATATTCCGAAATTCATCTTCTAATATCGCATCAAAACTCTTACCCTCCGTTGCCTCACGCATTGCAACTAATAATTCCTTTCGATAATTTACCTTTATTGCATTGAACTGAAGCTCAGGCGAGAGATGTTCTAACTTGTTAAGATCACCATGTTTTGAAAGGCAATCAATAAGACGATATATTTCGGGATCACTTAATGGTTCTAATTCATATTCTTTACCTCTGACTCGCCCGTGACACTGACGCCATTCATTAAGTCGTTCACCTAAAATAAACATTGATGATCTGTGTGTATCTCGAAAGTTTTGTATTATTGAATCTAACGGCGTACAGAAATCGGCGGCATTATCAATAAAGAAAAAAGGCCTGTCAGGAAAACAGATGGTCGCAAATTCTATATCCCCTTCAATTATAGAACAGCCGGGCTTTAGCATGAACACGGCGGCGGCCCTATCTTTTACAACTCGTGCGGCTAATGACATTATGAAAGTTGTGACACCATAACCGGCCGATCCAAGAATAATAGAAATACTTGGTCTATTAGAAGAACTCGTTGCATAATCTAACATGTCATCGTAACAAGTCGTTTCAATATCTCTCTCAAAATGTTGATTTTCAGCAACTAGTGCCCAATTGGGTCGGTCACCACGTAAAAAATTACGGATATTTGATTTTTCATGAAAAGGTGCGGCATTAACATAAGTCCATGACGCTAAGAGTCGCACAACTGCTTGAGGGTTTTTTTCAAAAGCTTTGATTAGATCTTTTGGAATAGTAGCACGCATTGCATCTAAACTAAAAGAATCATCTTTCGCATTTGGTATTATGGCAGAAGCTACTTGGGCAAATTCTTCAAAAGTCGCGTCTATCGTTTCAATATTTTTATCTTTTAAAATTTCTTTATCGAGCGGTGAAGTGTCAGGCGAAATACGGTAAGCATGGGGCATCGGTGATGGATAAAATTCTCTTGTCATTTCATCTAAAACTATTTTCCAATTTGGATCACGATTTGCGTATCCTATGTACAAAATACATGAGGTTGCAAATTCCGTCTTGAGAATGTTGAAAAGTGAAGCTCGGTGTTCTGTAAAATGAGAATAGTCATCTTCGGTTATTATTATATGTGAGCTCGTTGAATCAAATAAAGATCCGTGTAAGTGATAAATTGGTACTTCAAAGTTATGCTTACAGGATACAAGATTAGGTGATGATGAAATGGTAACAAATTTTTGTGGAGGTTTAGGGTTCAACTCATAAGCTCTTTGAATTCCTCTGTCGTAATTTGTAGTAAAAATTGATTTCCATCTGAGATTAGAAAGCCATTGAAAATGTTTGTCAGGAGTAAGATCAGATAGTCGTTTTTGTAAAAATTTTTCAAGCTCAACTCTACCTTTTCTTATTTCAACGATCTTTGATATTTGAGGAAGATCATAAATGCCGCCTGCGTCTATTGAAAAATATTTCGCCATTTCTTCTGCAAGCAATTTTGCATTAGGTGCTTTATTACCGTCTTTGTCTAATAAATTCTCGCCAATGCCCGATCCTATAAATAATACACATTCGCCTGATTCCAATGCATTACGAAGCCCTAATGGTATATCAATCATTGTTTTTTATCCTATTCTTTAAAATTTAATATTAGAGAATATTGCCCAAACCAAATTAATACTATGAACAATTTTAATTGTTCAGTTTTGGGACTGTCATTTTTTAGCCTCCATTTAACATTACAAATTTTTTTTAGTGAAACATGTAAAAGCAAAGTTATATCTAATACCTTTCGTATATTGCCGGATTGTTTGAGTTTTATTAACTCTTTTTTAAATTACAATGCAAGGAGAAAAATATTTGCCTGCTAAAAAATGCCTTTTGAAAAATAGTATATCCGTAAAAATCCTAAACGCTCACTTACAGGAACTATGATTTTCTGTTAATCTTTATAGTTTCTGTCAAAATAATATCGTTCTGTAGCATCGAACCTCTTTCTCTTTTTCCTATACAGTAAGGCAAAAACACTCCCTCATTTCTTGCCACTGCTTTAATTTCGTGATAATCTGTTTCAAATGGGTGGGCGCTAAGTCCTTGCATTGTCACGATTTCGCTTTTATATTGGTATAATAAAAATATAAACTAAATTAATTTTAAAATATATGGCCATAATAATAACCAAAAACGGAAAAGAAGCAAAAAAAATCGACAAATCAGATTTTGAAAAGGAAAACTATCTGCAAAATCTTATTCATGAGAATCCAGAATCAATTCCTGTCTATGAAATTTCGGAAGATAAAAAACTTTTTGTAGTTGCCAGGGAGTTTTCCACCGGATCGGGACCGATTGACGCTTTGGCAATTGATCAAGATGGGGATATTTATGTAGTTGAAACCAAGCTGTATAAAAATCCGGACAAGAGAACTGTGGTAGCTCAAGCATTGGATTACGGAGCATCCCTATGGAAACATACTAACGATTTCGATGAATTTATCAATATTATTGATAAAGAAGTCCAAGGTAAATTTGGAATGTCCTTTCAGGAAAAAGCCAAAACATTTTTCGTAATAGATGAAGAACAAACTAACCTGATGCTGGAAAACATGAGATTCAATCTTAAGGACGGGAATATAAAGTTTGTGATTCTGATGGATTCGATGGATGAGAGACTCAAGGACTTGATAATCTATGTTAATCAAAACAGCCAGTTTGATATTTATGCAGTGCAATTGGAATATTATAAATTCGAACAATACGAAATAATGATTCCAAAAATTTTTGGAGTAGAAGTAAAAAAGAATGTTAAGGGTTCATCAAGTACAAGACAGCCTGGGATAAAATGGAACTGGGATTTATTAAAAAAACGTTTATTAGAAGATTCCTGGAGCACCAGTCAGCGTGGTGGTTTTATACCCGTATTATATACGAAAGATAAAAAAGCATTCTTTTGTCCCTTTTCTGTAGCAGGGAATGCAAAAATTATCTGGAATGCTCCTCATCAAGGAGACAAAAGTCCGTTTCCTTTCGATGATCCGGAAAAAAGATTGGAAATACTGAAACGATTGCAATCAGTAAAGGGCGCAAATGTCGATTTGAATAATGTGAATGGGTACAATGGATTTAAAATGCCGCTAGGTGTTATTGAAAAAGAAAATTCTTTCAAAGAATTCTTTGATGTTTTTTTGTGGATTAAGAAAACTCTTGAGACAGGAAAATAATTTAACAGAATATGAATACGCTGGAAAATGAACTCAAAGAATTTATTAAAAATACAACTTGGATTTTTGCAAAAACCTATGCTCAGACTTGGCCACATGAATATATTGTCCAAGAAAAAGTAGATAATGCTTTATTTTTAAAATTAGCCGACCACATCGATAAATTTGGGTATGAAGATTATTTTTATCAAACCAAGCAAAAATACTTTGAGCATGAAGGACATTCTTATTGGCATATGGATAATATTATAAATAGATGTTTAAATAAAAATACGTATAGTCAAAGAAAAAAAGATAATAGATTACCAAGAGACAATAAAATTTAGTTTAAGTTAATATTTATAATCTTGGGAATATTTTTGGGTATATATGTAAAACAAAATATTGATAAAAAGTAATAATTAATAACACTTATTTGTTTTATTCGAGTCCGCGCTGGGAGCCAGTACAAAAAAACCCAACTCCCAAGGTTGGGTTTTTTTATTATGAATCGGATTTTTTTCTCTTGAAAATTCTTCGGCATCTTGTTATTTCAATATAACGTCTTTCTC
>JAGVVH010000283.1 GCA_019135895.1 Bacteroidota bacterium
ATAAAAGTACTGAACAACATATCAAAAAGAAGGAAGTGCTGCAACACTCCCTTCCGAACCCGGAACTTTTTGAGCCAGGTGTAAGTTTTAAATCTCTCATTAATTTAAAACCGTATAAAAGTATGAATAAATTATTGAATTATGTGTGTTTACAGTTAAAAACACACCGCAAGAAACTAATTGTTATGCGCAATACACTTTTAATTTTACTGATAAGCGCCTTTCAGGGCTTGGCGGTTGGCAGCTATGCGCAGACCAAAACCATCAGTTTGGATTTGAAGAGTGCTTCAATTCGCGAGGTGCTTGTTGCCCTTGAGAGCCAGAGTGAATTTTACTTTCTGTACAACAGCGAGTTGATCGATGTAGCCAAGAAAGTGGATATAACCATTGAAGAAGAAAAGGTAGATCAGGTTTTAGCCCAGTTGTTTGACAAGAATGATGTGGACTTTATAATTAAAGACCGTTACATTGTATTGATTCCTGTTGGCGGAAATGCCGAATTACTTTTCGCGCAACAACAGCGAACTGTCTCCGGAAAAGTTACCGACACCGGAAGCCAGCCTTTGCCGGGGGTTTCTGTGGTAATAAAAGGTACAACTCAGGGAGCGGTTACCAATAGTGACGGGGAATATACCCTATTCAATGTCCCTGAAAATGCCACGCTGATATTTTCCTTTGTGGGAATGAGGACCCATGAAATTGCTGTTGAAAACCTGACAAGGATTAACGTAAGGATGGAAGAGGAAATAATTGGACTGGACGAGGTGGTGGCAGTAGGATACGGGGTGCAGAAAAAAGTGAATGTGACGGGGGCCATTACAACTGTATCATCCGATAAAATAATGGACAGGCCAAATACAAGCTTGGCGCAAGCACTTCAGGGAGTAGTTCCTAATTTACAAATAGCAACTACTGATGGAGGAAGGCCGGGATCAAACATGACATGGCAAATAAGAGGGCAAGGTACTCTTGGTAGAGGAGGTTCATCTACCGCACCTTTGTTTATTATTGATGGTGTTTCCGGAGATCCTAATTTCATTAATCCTGAAGACATTGAGAGTATTTCCATTCTTAAAGATGCTGCTGCTTCTGCTATATACGGTTCGCGTGCACCGTATGGAGTTGTAATAATTAGCACCAAAAAAGGTAAATCTGAGCAAATGAAGGTTACTTTCAGTTCATTATATGGTTGGGCATCGTTATTGACCACATTGCATCCAATGGGATCGCTTGATTATGTGCATTATATTAATACAGGCAATAAAAATCGCGGAGTTGCTGTTACATTTAACGATGACTATATAAATGACATTAAATACCACATCGAGCATCCTGAATCTCCTGAGAGAATTGTAAATCCCAGCAATCCAAATTCTTATTATCGGAACGTGGCAACTGACCATAATTGGTGGAGAACTACGTACAGGGATTGGGCGCCCAGACAAAACTACAATATTTCTGCTTCAGGAGGTTCAAAATATGTAAGTTATTACTTTTCTCTTGGGCTATTAAATCAGGATGGACAGTATCGTTACGGCGATGATAATTTTAAACGCTATTCTGGATTGCTTAATTTACAAGCTAAGGCTACTGAATGGATGGATATTGGCTATAAATCTCAGGTAATAAGAAGAAATAATGATGCTCCTACCAGTACTGCACAAGATTGGATGCAAATGACCGCATTTCGAGGATGGCCAATACTCCCACTTATTGATCCAAATGGACACTATGATTATTTTGGATCAGGAATACAACAGGCAGTTGAGGGAGGAAGATTTAGCAATATTAATGATGCATACATTAATTCCTTGTCATTTGTCATCAAACCACTGAAAGGTTTAAGATTAAATGGTGATCTGACTTTGCATTCCAACGATGATTCTGAAATTGAAAACACCAAAGTAGCATATACTCATAGACCTAACGGAGAAGTTTCAGGAACCCAGCAGGGAGCCGGTGTGTCTAATATTAGAATAATGAAGGGACACCAGAAAAAATATGACATCAATACTTATGTTGATTATTCAACTTCTTTTGATAAGCACAATTTGCTTTTATTAGGTGGTTATCAGCAAGAGTATTACTTTGTTCACAAACTTACAGGCAAAAGAAGTAATCTTATTTCTGAAGATATTCCTTCTTTAAATATTGCGACTGGAGATGATTTACAAAGTACAGAATATAAAGCTGAGTGGGCAACACAGGGCTTTTTTGGTCGGTTTACCTATAACTTAGATGAAAAGTATTTGTTTGAATTGAATGGCAGGTATGATGGGTCTTCCAGATTTCCTGAAAATTACCGTTGGGGATTCTTCCCATCAGTTTCTGTGGGCTATGTCCTTTCTAAAGAAGGTTATTTTGCCTCTTTGAAAAGTGTGATTGATTTTCTGAAACTTAGGGCAAGTTATGGAACATTGGGAAATACGAACGTAGGAATATATTACAGCGCAAGCATGTCTAAGCAACCGAGCAATTATCTTGGGCCTGACGGGAAATTCCTGGATTATGTATCCACTCCCGGACTTGGGAATTATAATTTGAGTTGGGAAAGACCAACAACTTTAAATATAGCTGTGGATTTAGGATTACTGAATAATCGTTTGCAAACAAGTTTTGACTGGTATGAAAGGAAGACTGTGGATATGGTTGGCCCTTCAGAACCGGTTGCTTCAGTTTTGGGCACAATAGTCCCTTTGTCAAATAATACAGAATTGAAAGGGAATGGATGGGAATTAAGCCTTTCTTATAAAGGTAATGTTAGAAATGATTTTCGTTATGAAGCGGGATTTAATATCTCCCGCCACAGGGAGACCGTTACCAAGTTTTACAATCCAAAGGGATTGTTATCAACTCATTATGAGGGGATGATCCTTGGAACAATCTGGGGGTATGAAACCGTTGGTTTCATCAATGATGAAGAAACTCTGAAATCAATGGCTAATCAGTCATATATTCATGCACGTTGGGGACTGGGCGATATTCAATATAAAGACCAATTAACCGTAGATACGGATGGAGATGGTATTCCTGATGCCGGTGATGGAAAAATCAATGAGGGTTTGATTACAATAGATGATCACGGTGATTTGATTATTATTGGCAATTCGACACCGGCGTTTGAATACAATTTTACATTGGGATGTGATTATAAAGGAGTTGATTTGAAGATTATTGGTATAGGATTAGGGCATACCGATTTTTGGCCCGGTGGAGGGCAGGGCTTCAGGACGGCATATGGAACTAATATTTTTTTCGGGAATGGACAACATATGAATCACTCCGTTCTTGAAGAACATAAAGATCACTGGACTCCGGATAACCATGATGCTTATTATGCAAGGCCACTCATTGGCAACGTTGAAGGCATGAAAAATTATAAAATTCAAACAAAATATCTTCAGAACAGAGCTTTTCTTCGTTTAAAAAACGTGCAGTTGGGTTATACTTTACCTACTCACCTGACCAAGCAAGTATTAATTCAAAATGCCAGAATATACATCTCAGGTGAAAATATGTTAACTTTCACAAAGCTGAGAATTTTTGATCCGGAAACACCCGGTTATATATATCCTTTACAAAAAGTGATTTCGGCAGGAGTTAAAGTAACGTTCTAAAAAAATGATTATGAAAAAGATATTAACTATATGCTCGCTAGTTTTAGCAGGCTTTCTGACCGGATGCCTGAATGATGACTTTCTTGACAGGCAGAGACTGACTGATGTAAGCCCTGAAGCTTATTTCACAAAGCCCAATGATTTTAAACTATATTCTAATCAGTTTTATAACGGTCTAGGAAATTCTTTAAATTGGGACATCTGGATTTATGGATGGGAAAATGGAACAGATAATCTGATTGGGCCTCAGCCCAATATGGATTTCAATGGTCAAATTACTATTCCTGTAACCGAAGCTCAATGGAGTGATGCATATTCCAGGATAAGAAGTATTAATATTTTGCTTGCCAATACCGGCAGAGCAAAATGGGAAGATATCAAAATTTATGTTGCTGAAGCTAAATTTTTCAGGGCGTTTCAATATTTTGAATTGATGCGTCGCTATGGTGGTGTTCCATGGGTGAATAAGCCTATAATTCCTAGTGATTCTAAAGACCTTACTTTACCACGTTTGTCCAGAGATGTTCTTGCAGATTCGATTATAGCTGATCTGAATTTTGCTATTGGAAATTTGCCAAGTCATTCAACTGTTGAAAAATTTAGAATATCAAAAGAAGTGGCGTTAGCTTTTAAATCTAGGGTATGTCTTTATGAAGGGACTTGGGAAAAATATCACGGAAAATCAGGTGATCCTTTCGCTGTTGCCGGTTCAGATGGCAGCAAATTTTTGCAGCTTGCGGTGGATGCTGCCCAGGAAGTTATTAAAAGTGGACTATTTTTAATAGATAAAAAAGGGAACGAGCCGTATTACAATTTTTTTAATCAGGATAACTATTCTTCAAACAAAGAAGTTTTATTATGGAGACAAAATAACCGTGAACTAATTCAACGTTCTTTTTCAAGAAGTATTTGGTTGGCTTCACATCAATATAGTCTGACGAAAAATTTAATTGACACATATTTATGTACGGATGGGAAACCTGTCAGTTTAAGTTCGTTGGAAGTTAGTGATGCGGGGTTGCCGGATGTTGTGCTTAACAGAGACCCCAGGCTGGCCCAGACAATTTTTTATCCCGGTGTCCCATTTACTATTGATGATAAAACTGGTGCAGTGACCGATAAATTTAAATATCCAAACCTTCTGAGTGCATTTACTGGATATCAATTTAGAAAAGGGGGATCGGTAAAAGAGTCTTCTATTCAGACTAATGGTGATCAATCAGGTTTGATTTATTTCAGGTATGCTGAAGTATTGTTAAATTATATTGAGGCCAAAGCAGAACTCAATCAGTCAGGAGGAGCTTCGCTCACTCAAAACGATTTTGACATTTCAATTAATGCTTTGCGTGATAGGGTTGATATGCCTCATTTCAATTATTCTGATGTTATTACAGACAACAAAGATCCTTTTACCGGAAAAATTCCCTGGTATTTGGTTGAAATCAGAAGAGAACGAAGGGTGGAGTTGGCACTTGAAGGTTTTAGGAAAGATGATATTTTCAGATGGGCTGCAGCAGGTGACCTGTTAAAAGGTAAAATATTCAATGGCGCTAAATTCCAGTGGTTTGTAGATCAGAAATATTATAGTGAGGGGTCTATAAAATATATCGATAATGACGGATATATTTCACCTTGGTTAGGTACTGGCTTTGCTAATGAAGGGGGATATAAGTTCAATTTGGATAGAGATTACCTTTTCCCGGTACCGAGTCAGGAAATGCTTTTGGGAGAATATGAAAGTAATAATCCGGGTTGGAATTAGGTTATTTAAGTTATTGCCCTTTTGGAGAGTAACACGGGAAAAGAAAGTTGTATTGTATTAAAGATAATACCCCGGTCTAAAAGATCGGGGTATTTCAATCAAATGAAAAATGCAAATAATATTTAAAATTTAAAAACACTCACATTTTAAACTGGTACTTAAAATTTGAAAACTATTCTGGACAGGTGTAGATTCATAAAACAATCATGTTTGTTCAGCACTGCTCTGGCATCAGGGAATTCACAAATTTTTTCACCGAAACCAATGTGTAATTGTTTGACCTCATGGAAAGGTTTTAATTTAAAAACAAGATTTTGATAAAACAGACAAATATAAGGCATTTCTTGAGCCGGATTATGAAATGATTGCTGATCTGGGATTGAATATGGTGTGCTTGCCCTTGGATTACAGATGCTGGATAAATGATGATAATCCTTATGTTTTTGATGAGGAGGCACTTCGGCAAATTAATCAGGCTATTGAATGGATAAGACAATATAAGCTCAATGTTTCACTGAAGATGTACCATCCTCCGGGTTATAGATTGGGATTTGAGTACAACCCTCGCTATGGAGTGATGAAGGGATGCCTAATTTATTTAAATTTTACTGGGAATTTTTTACCGGGCGACATCAAGAGTTTGACTCAAACAGTTAAGTTTTCATTTAATCAATGAACCTGCAAAAGTTTTTCCTAAACCAAATCCGGCGATGTTTTATACGAAAATAACAAAATGGAAATCTTTGGTTGAAAGTGTAGTGGGAGTACGAATATCTGCTGGGGGTATTGTAGATATTGTTCCACATGATGTTGCTCTTGCCTGGATGCGTGATGGCCTTGAATTATTCAAAGAACAAAATTTAGGCTAGGCTTTATGGAATGGAATTTTAGGGGTACGTGCAGAATTGGATTCATTGATACACATCGAAAAGATATAAAATATGAAAACTATAAAGGGCATATACTTGACCGGGAAACGCTTGAGTTATTTTTTGAATATCAATGAGATAAAAATATTTAGATTAGCTGGTTCACAGGCATAGAAATTTTGTAATCTTCAACAAATAAGACAGTTAGCACAGTAGGTTAATATTAAAATAAGGAGGTTTAAAGAATGAGAACAAATTTATTTTTTTTTATTATTTCGGTTACAGTAGCATTAAATGTTCAAAATTCTGACACAATATATTTTGTGAAAAATAATAGGCTTGTGAACAAGCAATCAATAAAAGAAACAGATATTGACAGTATTATTTTTTACAGAACCGGCAATGATGATGAAATAAACAATAATTTGGACAGTTTAGCTTTGCAGCCCTATTGTAAGAACCCAAATTATTGGCAATATAATGGACGACCAATTTTACTTTTTGGAGGATCAGAAACTGATAATATTTTTCAATGGGCAGGAGTTGGCTCCAAATTAACAGATCATCTTGACCTTCTCAGTAGTTGTGGGGGAAATTATTTACGTTGTACAATGAGTTCCCGTGAATATACTCTCGAAGGTTACCGTTGGGATATGTTTCCTTACCCATATGCCAGGATGAACGGAAAATATAATCTTTCGGTTTGGAATGAAGAGTATTGGAATAAATTCAGAACTTTCTTGCAGGAAACTAAAAATAGAGGGATTATTGTTCAAGTTGAAGTTTGGGACAGATGGAATGAATCAGGCAGGTCTGATGTCAGGATTGCGGGGGATGCCGGGTGGTTTGAATCGCCATATAATCCTAATAATAACTCTACATATTCCTGGGAATCCAGCCCGTTGCTGATAAAAGGTATAAAAACGCCCTTTTATAATGAGTTCCACCTGGCAGCCAATACCAATGATCCGGTGTTGCTTCCTGTTCAACAACAGTTTATAAACAGAATAGTTGATGAAGTAATGGATAATGGCTTTAATCATGTTCTTTTTCAAATTGACAATGAAAGCGGGATTGGTGATGCAACTCTCGAGCCTGATCCATATTGGGCAAATTATATTCGTCAATATGCCCAGTCAAAAGATAGTTTATTCCCTGTTTATGTATGTTCGTCGAGAAGGTTTCACCCGCCAGCTCCTTATTTAACGTTAAATTTTCAGGATTGGAATAATCCTGAAATTCGTGTATCTATAACAAATTCTGTTTTTAATTATTGTGACATTTCTCAAAACAATGGGAATAGCGGGCAAGCCCATTATAATAATTTTATATGGTATCGGGATAAAGTTCATGAAAATGGCATTCGCCCAATTAATTGCGTTAAATGCTACCATTTTAACTGGCATACCGGGGCTGATTTTAATCAAGAGAGAATTTCCCCACCCGACCATGAAGCTTTTTCAAAATTTTGGCGAGTTATTTTTGCTGGAGGTGCTGCCATTAGGTTTCATCGTGATACGCCTTACAAACCGGGAGGCTTAAGAGATGGTTTCGGTTTATCTTCAGAAGCACAAGTTCATATAAAAAGTTTGCGGATGCTTATTGAAGAAATTAATATTTTTTCAATGGAACCAAACAATACTATTTTGGCTCAAAGAACAAATAATGAAGCTTATTGCCTGGCAGAACCCGGAAAGCAATATGCGGTTTTTTTTACGGGAGAAGGCGATAAATCCGTACAAATTGATTTTGGTTCTTCAGGGAAAGAATACGAGTTGAGATGGTTAGACATTAATGAAAATAAATGGATTAATTCTCCAGACAATTTGAACAGCAGGTATAACACATTAACTCCCCCTTCTTCAGGCGGTCAGTGGGTTGCTGTTATACAGTAAAAAATGCTAATTATTAATCCAACATTTATTAAGTGAAATTTAGCAAATATTATATAGCGCAAAATCAGAAATGTAATAATTTGAATATATCGTTATTAACTGTCACGTCAAAAAATATATTGACGAACAGTGTCTTATTGAATTAAAAAATTGGAAGAACATAAAGGCCATGTGTAAAAAAAACATTTTGTTCATACTTTCAATATTGTTTTTGTTTTTTTCTAAATGGACAAATGCTCAGGAATACCAAGATTCCAGAAATTGCTCTGTGTGTAATCAATTTAAAGATACCCATCATCAGATTAACAAATCCATTATTCCAATATGGTATGATGGGGAAGATGATCACCTGAATTATGATGTGGATTTGATTATTCAGGATATGGATATTTATAAAGAGCAGGATATTCCAAAATGGAAAGCTAAAGTGGATGAATTTCACAAACAAGGAAAATTATTTTATGCCGATTTACGCGCACTTACTCAATTGGGTAAAATTTTTGAGTATAATATGGAAGATCCGGGAATGCAGCAGGCGATAGCTCTGGATATCAATTTAAATTCCATTAAAACACCTTGGATGATTAATCGGGGGTTCAAAGACAAGCCTGTTCTTTTCTTTTGTGGAAACAATCCCAGATTCAGGGCTTTTTTACGTCAACAGGTATATTTAATGTCTCAAGTTGGTGTAGATGGTATCATGGTGGATGATTTCACCGGTTCACCAGGATCATACAACAGAGGTGGCTGTTTTTGTGATTATTGCATGGCTGGTTTTCGCGATTTTTTAAAAAACAAATACAATGAAACAGAATTAAAGGGTTTAGGAATTAAGGATATTAACACTTTTAATTACCGTGATGAAACTCTCAAATATGCTGATGACGTGGAGTCTTTAAGAATGGCACGAAGCCTTGGGGAAATCCCATTGGATAAAGACTTCAGACATTTTCTTTTTAAATCGGATACAGATTTTTTTGCCACCCTGAAAGAGATGGCCTGTCGTTTAAGTGGCAAGTATGTTGAAATGGGTTGGGATAATGTTGATTTTGGCAATAACAGGGCAATTTACTACGATTTTATAGACTCTTACTATACTGAATGTGCCTATTTACGTCCATGGATGTTATCACCAGATAATAAATCAAAGAGCAATAATGAAACATATTCAGGCAACAGGCTTTTTTATCCGGAGATAATTGTTTTGAATAAATTTTCTGATGCGACCCATAAATGGTTTACACCAACACCCGAACCAAGCAGCTGGGGAATTATAAAAATTTATCAGATAAGCGAAATTCTAAATTCCTGGACTGCATTTAATTATGCCAATGGCGCCCATTTTAGATATCCACGGAAAGGGTGGTGTTTTGGGGCAACTTCACGCTGGTACTATCCGGAGAAAAACCGGCTCGAACCGGTTTATGCATTTATAAGGAATAACAGGGAACTGTTTGATCATTATGAAGCGGTTGAACAAATCGGTGTTTTATATACTCATACTTTTAATGGAAATTTATTGGGGGGCGAATATCATAAACCTTTGAGATATGTGTGTGGCCAGCTTGTCAATTTTAATATCCCTTTTGGAACCCCTGTTGCAGGAGATGATTGGTTGGTAAATCGTATTAATGAAAAAGATATTGATAAGTATGAGGCAATGCTCATACCTGAGCCATATATTATATCAAAAGACCAGCAGCAAATAGTTGATAAATGGAAGCTTAAAAAGCCGGTTATTTTGGTAAAAGAAGGAGACGACATCGAAAAAATAGTTAAAAGTAAGATTAATCCATTGTTGTCTCTTGAAAATGATAATAGATTATGGCTTTTCCCACGGCATAATTCGGAAAATAAGAAAGCACCTCTGATATGCCATCTGATTAATTATGATTTTGATGCTGATAAGAATCAAAATAATCCTCAAAAAAATATTAAAATTCGTTTGAGTAAAAAGTTACTGGAAGGTTATAATGTAAAAGACATCTTTTACTATACGGTTGACAAAGAGCCTGTTAAGGCTGATTATGCTGTTAAGTCTGATGACATTTATGTAGCTGTTGATGAAGTTGATCTTTGGGGTGTGATTAAAGTTGAAAAAAAGTAAAATTAAAATTTACACCATAAAAACATGTTGAAAAATTCATTTGTTTTACGATACATTTCCAATATAGCTATTATAGCTATTTTAGTTTTTCTATTATTATTGAACCAGACAAGCTGCTCTCAAGAAATAACACCAGAAAACAACCGGCAATCTTCCCCTAATGTAATTTTTATTTATGTGGATGATTTTAATTATAATCAAGTAGGTTGTTATGGTGGCAATGTCAGTACTCCCAATATTGATAAGCTGGCAAACGAAGGTGTAAAATTTTCACATTATTATCCGTGCTCAAGCTTATGTACTCCTAGTCGGTTTTCTGCTTTGACAGGACGTTATCCGTCCCGCAGCCTTAGTCTTCTGGAAAAATTTCCTACGGATGATAGTGCATTTATCCAGTGGGGTGAAGATATTATTGAAGGCGAACCAACAATTGCGCATCTTATGAAACAGCACGGATATGCCACAGGGTTTGCGGGAAAATGGCACAATTCGTCTGAAGGATTATTGCCTCTTCTACATGTACCCGATCATGAGAATCCAGAATCGCCATCTATTAGGTCAAGAATTGAGGAAAATTACGAGCTTACCAGCGAACACGTAAAAAAAACATCAGGATTTGATTTTGTTGAAGCAGTCTATGCAACAAATTTAAAATGGTTGCCAATCACAGAAAAATTGATGTACCATAACCAGCATTGGATTACCTACAATTCTTTAAAATTTATTGAGCAAAATAAAGACAAGCCATTTTTTCTTTATATGGCTACAACATTAGTTCATCACCCACAAGCTATTGAATCACTCCGTTCCGATCCAAGGGCAACGCCTGCCGGATTTCTAACAGAGCACTTGGATTGTCAGCCTTCTTATGAAAATATTCTGGAAAGAGCTGACAAAGCTGGCTTAAAAAGCACAGGTGAGTTGAATACATGGGCCACTATGAGCTGGTTGGATGACGGAGTCGGGGCAACATTAAAAAAACTGGATGAATTGGGATTGCGAGAGAATACTATGATAATTTTTGCAAGCGATAATGACAGCCCGGGGAAAACCACATGCTATCAAGGCAGGGCTCCTTTTATTGTCAATTGGGAAGGACACATAAAAAAAGGTGAAATATGCAATGAACTGGTTTCAAATGTAGATATTGTACCAACTGCCCTGGCTATTTGTAATGTTAAAAAAGCGGCAGATATCAAAATAGACGGGCTGAGTCTTACGCCCCTACTTCAGAAATCAAATTACAGTTGGAGAAACTCCTTATATATGGAGGTAGCCTATACTCGTGCGATTGTCACAAAAGATTATAAGTATATTGCTATAAGGTATCCAAAGGATATTCAAAGACTGATTACCAAAACTAACCGAAGAGAGTTTACACATGAAGGTTTTCATTTAAATAAAAATCAATTGGCACACTTTAATATGCCAAATATTTATCCCGGTTATTTTGACGACGATCAATTATATGATTTAAAAAATGATTCTTTGGAAAAACATAACCTGGCAAATAATCCTGAGTATAGCCAGGAACGTAAAAAAAAACAGAAAGAATTAAAAAAGCATAGTGAAGATTTATCCTTTTCATTTGGTGAATTTAAAAAAGCGAAAAAATGACACAAAATCAAAAACATTATCCTGCTGGTATTTTCATTATATTTTTTCTTCTGTTAATGGTGAATTTGAACGCACAGAACAATAATACAGAGAGAGATTGTAATTGCTTTGTATGTGATAAATACAAGAAAAGTAGCCAGGATATAAAAAAATCAGCAATTGTCGGAAGTCTTGATTTAGAAGATTTACTTGCGGGAAAGTGGAATTATAATTTGGATATATTTGTTAATGACATTGAGATTACTGATGAATTAGAAATACCAAAGTGGAAATCAGTAATTGATGAAATTCATAAACATGGGAAACTTTTTTATGCCCATCTCAAACCACTTACTCATTTGGGGAAAACGTTCGAATATGTAATGGATGATTTGGGGTTACAGGAAGCCACAACTGTTGACGTGAATTATAATACAATTCAGACCCCATGGATGAAGGAGCGCGGTTATAAGGATAAATCAGTCAAGATGCTTTGTGGAAATAACCCTCGATACAGGGCATATCTCCGACATCAAATTTATATGATGTCACAAATAGGAGTGGATGGAATTATGGTTGATGATTATACCGGAAGCCCGGAAAGTTATGGACTTGGAGGTTGTTTTTGCGAATATTGCATGGAAGGATTCCGTGATTTTCTGAAAAATAAGTATAGCGATGAGGAATTGAAAGAACTAGGGATTAGCAATATTAATACATTTAATTACCGCAATGTAGTATTAAAATATGCTGATGATGTGGAATCTTTAAAGATGGCCAGAAATTTTGGAGAGATGCCGCTTGATAAAGACTTTAGATATTTCCTTTTTAAATCTGATGCTGATTTCTTTGCCAGCTTAAAAGAAATGGCCTGTGATTTAAGTGAGCGTTATATTGAAATGGGTTGGGATAATGTAAACTTCATCAATAATCGCGCTATTTATTATGGCTATTTAGATGGATTTTTTACAGAAACAGCTTACCAGCGTATGGGGCTTACACCTTATTTCTCTTTTGCTGAATTGACAACGCCGGGTATTGTGTCTGTCAATGAATTTAAAAAACAGAAAAATGACGAATTTATCCCTCCTGAGATGATTTATATTTATAAACTTTCTGATGCTTTGAATAAATGGTTTGTCCCAATGCCTGCCCCTCCTTCCTGGGGAGCTTTTAAAATTAAAAATATGACAGGGTTGCTTAGGCAATGGATAGCTTTTTCTTATGCAAACGGGGCAAACTTCAAATATCCCACCAGTGGCTGGTGTTATGGCCCAACTTCCAGGTGGTATTATCCGGCAAAGGAAGAATTCGAGTCGGTTTATTCATTCATCAGAAATAACAGAAATTTATTTGATGATTATAAAGCCGTTGAGCAAGTTGGTGTTTTATATTCACATGCTACTTCTGCACGAAATAAATATATCAGCGGGCAACTGGTTAATCTCAATATTCCTTTTGGCACACCGGCCGCCGGTGATGAATGGTTAGCTAATCGCATAAAAGAAGAAGACATTGATCCTTACGAACTCATGCTTATTCCTGAGCCTTATAATATTCCGGCAGGACAACTGCAAACAGTCAATAATTGGAAAGCAAAAAAACCAGTTATTTATGTGAAAGATGGCGAAAATATTGATACTATTCTTAAAGAGAAAATTAGTCCAATGCTTTCAATGGAAAAGGGAGAGAAAATATGGTTATTCCCCCGGTACAATCCTGAAAATAAAAAAGCTCCATTAATTTGTCATCTAATAAATTACGACTATGATGCTGACAGAAATCAAAATAATATTCAGGAAAATATTAAAATTCGTTTAAGCAATAAAGTAATGGAAGGCCACAATGTTAAAGACATATTATTTTACACAATTGATAAAGAGCCTGTACAAGCAGATTATACTATTCAGGATGAAAATATTTATATAACCATTCCCGGACTTGATCTTTGGGGAATAGTAAAAGTTGAGAAGAAATAGGAATGCCAAACAATTGATTGATGATCCTTTAATAATTAACAGGAATGATCTCTCTTTTTGAAAATAATTTTTAATTAATGCTATGAAATTCAATATTTTAGGACTAACACTGATTATTTTTCTTAATGTTTCATGTTTTAAAAATAATCAGCAGGACTCAATATCATTAATTCCTTTGCCGGCTGAGATGAGTATTCGCGATGGTAGTTTTACTTTGAATTCAAAAACTAAAATTGTGGCTTCAGGGGATGCACTTGAAACAGCTCGTTATTTACAAGCTTTTTTGATGCAACATGCCGGATTAAATCTGGCCATTGTCGGTCAGGGAGATAATAATGTGATTCGGCTAACAATTAATGGGCAGCAGTTAGATTCCGAAGGGTATAGTTTAAAAGTTGAATCGGAATTTGTAGATATATCAGCGTTATCATCTGCCGGGCTTTTCTATGGTGTTCAAACTTTTCGACAATTGCTACCACCACAAATTGAAAGGTTAAGGCCTTCAGAAAACATAAAATGGAGTGTTCCTGCAGTTAGTATCGAAGACAAACCTTTTCTTCAATGGCGCGGGTTAATGCTTGACTGCTCTCGTCATTACTTTGCCCCAGAGTTTATTGAAAAATTACTTGACATGATGGCTGCCCGTAAATTAAATACATTTCACTGGCATTTAACTGATGCACAGGGCTGGCGGATTGAAATTGAGAAATATCCCAAATTGACTGAAATTGCTGCATGGCGCGTAGGCAGAAATGTCGAAGAGTGGGATAATCCTGAACCGGTAAGACCAGATGAAAAAGCAGATTATGGAGGCTATTATACTCAGGATCAGATTCGGGAAATTGTTAAATATGCACAAGAAAGACACATAAAAATTATTCCTGAAATTGAGATGCCGAGCCATTCTACTGCTGTATTAGCTGCGTATCCGCAGTTTTCCTGTTCTGGAAAAAAGATTGATGTTCCTGTCGGAAGGGCTATAGTTAAAGACTTTTTTTCTACAATGCCTGAATTGAATATTGATCCGGATGAACCTATGGGAACTCTTTTCTGTGCCGGAAATGATTCAGTCTATATTTTTTTAAAAGATGTATTAGATGAAGTGATTAATTTGTTCCCATCCGAATATATCCATATAGGATGTGATGAAGTAAATAAAAGAGTTTGGGAAATTTGCCCCAAATGCCAGAAACGGATACGGTCAGAAAATTTAACGAACGAAGAAGGCCTGATGATTTATTTTATTCATCAAATTGAACAACATTTGAAATCGAAAGGGCGTAAAGCTATTTTATGGTACGAAGAAGAGTATTTGAAACATGACCTTGACACCGCAACAGGTATGATGAATTGGCGTCGCAATCACTTATATGACTTGAACGCAGCTAAGCAGGGATATCAAGTGGTTATGGTGCCTTCTTCCTATCTGTATGTTAGTGCCCCTCAAGGACCAATGCATATGGAACCTTTTTCATTTGGAAGTTTTATATCTTTTGATTCAGTTTATTATTTCAATCCAGTATCCCCGAGACTGAATGAAGAAGAAAGCAAAAATATAATGGGCGGGCAAGCCTGCCTTTGGACCGAAGCCATTGCAACCGCAGAACACGCAGAGTATATGCTATTCCCGCGCCTTGAAGCCTTGAGTGAGGTCTTGTGGACACCTGAAGGCAAAAGAGATTTAAAAGATTTTAAAAACCGTATGGTAAAACAGTTAAAAAGGTATAATTATTCAGAAACTATTTTTTCACCAAGTGTGCTCTTAGTTCACCCCGAGCTGACATATAATCATGACAAAGGGAACATGAACGTAAAACTTTTGCCTGAACTTGAAATAGGCAATATATATTATACCCTTGATGGCTCTAATCCAACAAAAAAAAGTATTGACTATAGAGGCTCTTTTGAATTGGAAAATAATGCCCAAATCAAAGCCGTACAATTTCAAAATGAAAAGCCTTTGTCGTCGGTAACAAATACTGAGATTTGCATAAATAAAGCGATTGGCAGTAAAATTAGATACGGACAATCATCAAACTATCCTTACAATGGTAAATGGGATATAAATCAGACCATTAATGGAATACTTGCTACAACAAATGTGAGGGACTGGGAATGGATTGGTTTTAATCGTGATAATACGATACATTTTATAATTGATTTATTAAGGCCAACACACATTGACTCTTTGAAGATTGGATTCCTACATTCGCCTGATAATTCAGTATTTTTACCTGATACTGTGGAATATCATTTATCAAATGATGGAACTCAGTTTTCGAAAGTAAAGGAAATTTATGCACCTTCATTGAATAATAAAAACTCCTTTATTCATCGGTTCCCGGCAAAAATTAACAAAAGTGCCAGTTTTGTAAAAATAGTGGCAAGCCGAAAAAAAGAGACCCGGAAAATTCAATTTGAAAATAAAATATCATGGATGATGACCGACGAGATTATAGTATGGTAATGTTCAATTATTTTTGTTTGATTTTGTAGTTAAAAATGAAAAGTTTGTTTTTCATAATAGTTTTAAATATTGTTTTGAGATGCCAATATCATATAAAAATAGATAAAGAGATTCAAAAAGATTCAGATTTTATTCAAAGAAAATATGATGTTCCATCCCAAAACAAAGGGCTATATGTAGGGTGGCATTCAGGTGAACCAGAAGTGCGGAACCTATCTTATGTTTCAGGGGGAGAACAAATTATGCTTGAGTGGTATGCATTGAATCCAGAAGAGGTAACATTTGATTTTAGAATACTTGATAGTTTATTACAAAACATTTATAAAAAAGAGTTTAAAACGACCATTCAGGCAAATAACAATCATATGCAGTCGTGGATATTTGACAAAACCCCTTATTATCCAGGAAGGTTTTCTCTACAAAAGTCATGGCATGAAAAAGTATCACCCATGAATTGGCATCCTGTTTATACAAAAGCATATACAGATTTTTCACAGGTAAGGGCAACACATCTGAAAAATTCCGCTTATCGTTCTGCAGGTTTGGGTATAAGGCAAAATTTCAATGCTTTAGGTACCGAGTTTCAAATTATCACGGAGGAATATGTTTCTCTGGAACAATGGGTTATTCCAAGTGGTGTTGAGCCATATGTTAAATATTCGGATAAACTGATTAATTATATGAAAACTGTCCTCAATGCATATGTCAAGAATTACAAGGCGGATTTTTTGGTTTTTGTCCTTAATAACATTCCAAACTAATTGAGAAAACCTTGTTGTGATTTATGGGAAAATGGAGCTTTAACCTGGGTTAATACATCATCAGAAATAGAACCACGATTAAATGAAAGGTAATATCAAATATTTCTTGATTACTGCAGCACCGGGAAGAGTGTTGGATATGCAGAACAGTGGGCAGATACCATGGGGATGGCATGGGCTTCAGGTGCCGGATAAAAGATGGGTGAGCCCGCCACAATGGAATTACTGGAGGTTATTGTGTGATTTATACGGTGGTGTATCGGTTATAACTGTTTTTGATTCAGACTTGCTTATTGCTATTAATGGGGTTCACCGATTCCCATGGAGTAATCGAATTGCCGAAAAGCAGTATCCTGAGGATATAAATGGATTTGAAGATGCATTCCGGTTTGCTGCTAAATGTGCTGGTTATAAAGCATATCTTGCTGAATCACTGGGTGCATGGATTGCTTTTCAACATTCTACAGTTAATAATTGTTATAAAAATCCACTGAAATTAATCACTGGCTATTACTCTATCCTCATTGAACGACTGTATAGTACAGGTAATATTAAACGAAATATTGGACCTGATAATCAGCGTTTTGGTGCATGGGCTTTGGAAATACCTGTGAAAGAAAAAACACAGTTAGCTGTAAATGAAGATTCCACAAGCAGTTTCAAGAATAACTCAGTAAAAATTAGGGTAACCTATTTTGATTCTGAAACTGGAATTATTTCATTTACTCTTGGAAGAAATAGATATAACCAACAGGTGACAGATACAAAAAAATGGGAAACAAAAAAATTTCAAGTTAAACGTAATAATATTTCCAGGAATAAGATAATTATAATAATCCGGTCATATTGCACATGTTGGAGATAGCACGAATTTTATGATTAGTTATTGAATAAGAGAAGAATACATATAAATAAAATAAAGAAAATGAAAAAGATTCCGGTTATTTTATTTTTACTAATTTCTTTTTTTGTAAAAGGACAAGAGGAATTCAACATAGCTCAAAAACCTCTTTTAGGTTGGAATAGTTTTGACAGTTATGCTGTTTATCTTCATGAAAAAGCAGCTTATGAAAATCTTGAAGCATTTGTAAGTAAATTAAAACCACACGGGTATGAATATTTTGTAATTGATGCAGGTTGGTTTGGCGAATTTGAATTAGTGCCTGGAACATTATTCCCTGCCGAGAAACATGCAAAAAAAGTTTCTATAGATGAATTTGGGAGACTTGAACCAAGTAAAACTTATTTTCCGAATGGCATCAAACCTATTGTTGAAAAGGCTCATCAACAAGGAGTTAAGTTTGGCATTCATTTGATGCGCGGCATTCCACGTATCGCCGTGGAGCACAATACGCCGGTTTTAGGAACAAAATATTTTGCCCGGGATATTGCTGATACTACTAGTATTTGTTTATGGAATCAGCAAAATTATGGACTTGACATGAATAAGCCGGGAGCACAGGAATATTATAATAGTGTTTATCAGAAAATGGCAGATTGGGGGATTGATTTTGTGAAAGTGGATGATCTTATACCCTATCCCAAGGAAATTGTTGCTATCGGGAAAGCAATATTCAGCACAGGCCGGCCTATGATCTACAGTTTATCACCTGGTGGGTCAACCAATCTTAAGGATATTGTCTATTATCAAAACGCTCATTTGATTCGAATAACTGATGATATTTGGGATAATATCGAAAGTATTGACAGATCATTTGATGCAATGAAAGTATGGCAAGGAAGAGGGTACCCCGGGTTTTGGCCCGATCTTGACATGATTCCTTTTGGTCAATTGCAACTCATGAAACCTACTGAATACAAGTCTCTTACTAACGTCAATGAAGAATTGGCAGGTAATGGTTTTAACCGTTGGTCTAAATTTAATAAAGCGCAAATGCGTACTTTTATTACTCAAAGGGCTTTATTTGCATCTCCCTTGATAGTTGGTGGCGATCTGCCGACACTTGATGATTATTCATTAGAACTCTTAACAAATTCAGATATGCTTGCTTGTAATCAAAATGGACATCCTGCAACATTAATATCTGAAAAAGGCAGCATTGAGATATGGACTACTGCTATATCGGATGTTCAGATTAAGGGATGGATAGGGATTTTTAACCGATCTGGAAAATCTAAGAAAATAAATATTAGTAAAGAAAAATTGGGTTTGGTTACTTTCTATAGTGAGAAGAAAAATAAAATGGAAAGAATTGTTCCCAATAAATTTTTGTTAAAAAACATTTGGGATAATATTGATTTTCCTCTTGGCAATGATGAAATAACTGTAACTGTACGCTCTCAGGATGTTATTTTTATATATTACAGTGAAGATATTAATTGATTAAAATAAGACAAAGTATGATACTCTCCTTTTTTCGACAACCGGGATTGGTTACTAAGTTTAGTTGTTTCCATTGTAAACCACTTTTCGGGATTGAGTCGGGTTCTGTCAAGGGCGGCGACCCCAGGAGCCGTTTATATA
>JAGVVH010000083.1 GCA_019135895.1 Bacteroidota bacterium
ATGTCCGAAGTCATCCAATCGGAGGCACTCATCAACCTTCTGGACAGGAAAGGCATTATCAGCAAGCGGGAACTTCTGGAGGAAATGAAAAGGGTCCAAGCGTCACTGCTGAAACCATCCAGATAAGAGTTATCAATGATATTGCCAAAGCAATTAAACTTAAAATATTTAATCTTTATTCCGCTGTTCATTTCGGTTGTATGCTTCGCCATTGCATGGGATTTGCAGTGTTTGGACACAGACTTTGATCATCTGTATTCGTTGCTGAAAACTGCCAGATCGGACGCTCTCTATAAGGATACAACCATCATTGTGAGGTTCAATGACAAAACGGTCACAGTCACAGACCAAAACACTTCAGCGACAACAACAGCAACAATCCCCTCACTTGCCAAAGTCAATTACAATACGACCATGGGGGAAGATACGATCGTATTTACATGGCGCGGCACAGAGCAATATAACAAGAGAATCCATGGTGGCGAGATCATGCTTAAATCCATGCTGGGTTTCAGACGATACATCCATGTGAACTGTACGGGACTGGTGAAAGAAGGACGGTATCCGGAAGATTTATAGCTGCTGTGGGTGTCAATATGATGTTTATCTCCGTAAATATTTAATAATCTTGAATTTGTGATATGATATATTTATCATTGAGCACAGGAGAAACTTCCATGAAAAAATTTGCAGTTAAAAATCAATATTTATCAAATGCCAGTATCGCCAACTGCCTTGCTTTAATTTTCTGTATAGCAGCCATTTGCGGCTGTGCTGTAACCTCTGACAAAGTGATTAACAAACAGGACAGTAAGGTCGGTATCGCCAATCCCGCATCAACCAACTGCATAAACAAGGGAGGGACTCTTAAAATTCAGAAAGGAGGCGGGGGCGGAGAATACGGCATCTGTATCTTTGAAGATAACCGGCAATGCGAAGAGTGGGCTCTTTTCCGTGGAGAATGTCCAATAGGTGGAAAAAAGATAACAGGCTATGTGACTCCGGCAGCTCAATTCTGTGCCATCACCGGAGGATCTTATAATATTACTGATCAGACCAATACCGAGAAGGAACAAGGAACCTGCACGTTCAATAACGGCAAGAGCTGCGATGTCTGGGATTATTACAATGGTAAGTGTTCTAAAAATAAAGAATAATCAATATGCGTAAAGCATGAAGGAGGACAAAAGATGAAAAACGTAGAGATGAAACTGGAAGGCGATATGCTGACTATCAAAGTTGATCTAACAAAAGAATTCGGGCCATCGTCATCGGGCAAGACCATTATTATTGCTTCAACGGAGGGCAATATTTCTATTCCGGATAAGGACGAAGTCAAGATTGGATTGAATGTTTATAAAAAGAAGCCGGTGGCGGCATAAAAAAGATTCATCCGGTTCTTGATAGCTGTAACAAAGCATACAACAACTTTGGCGAGAATATTTACTTTCAAACAGTAATGATGATGCCCCGGAAGAGAAACAAAAAGCTGCATAGTCGGACCATAACTTCTGCCCATACTTCTGCCCATAACTTGACAAACTGTTTAAAAGAGATAAAATAAATATAGAAATTGGTAATCGAAAATATGAAAGGAGAAAATTATGGCTGACAATAGAGATGATTCCAGCGAGGAACCGTATGTTTATAGAAGTCCTTTGGGTTCTGATATGGATTTCTGTCCGGATGGATCTGATGTCCCAGAAAATTATGATCGTTCCACGGGGCAATACAAATCTTCAGGAGATGATGAAGATAATTAGAACATAAAATATTCAGGTTCTGGTACAACATTTTCCGGAACAAGGATAATATTTCCGACGAGGAAGCCGAGTTCATTGCTAGTGTTATGATCAATGAGGACAATACGGCGACAAAAGATGACCTTGCCGTGTAACGCGCAAAACTGACCACCCGAACATGTACTTTTATGTGTGATATTTTTTAACGACTGCCGTGACCACGCCGCCCAGGCACAATTCTGACTGCGGTTTAATTCGGGGATACTTCGGGTTGCCGCTTCCAGGTAAACTTCTTTGCCCCTCTTGTGGAAATACTTCATGGTCCATGACCCGTCCACCTCGACAACGACAAAAATATTTTTGTGTTTATAAATACAGGGCATCTGTTATAATATTTTCAATAGCTTGAAGAGGAACAAGATGTGTGGCCGCTTTGTTTTGCTGACTGACTTAACGATTATCACTGAATCATTCAACATCCAGAAGGTTGCCTGTGATTACAAACCAGGTAACAATATTTCTCCAGGTCAGCAAATATACACTGTCCTCCGTAAGGATAATCAAAATACCCTGGTCAATTTTCGCTGGGGGTTGATTCCGGCATGGGCTAAGGATTCCTCAATAGGAAGCAAAATGTTCAATGCGCGATCGGAAACAATTGCGGAGAAACCAAGTTTTAAGAATGCCTTTCAAAAAAGACGATGTCTGATTCCCGCTGATGGTTTTTACGAGTGGCAGAAATTGGGTAAGATGAAGAAGCCTTTCCGCTTCTCGTTAAAATCCGGAGAACCTTTTGGATTTGCCGGACTCTATGAACAATGGCTGTCGCCGGAGAAAGAAACAATCCATACCTGTACAATTATCACGACAGAAGCCAATGGACTAATACAACCCATCCATGACAGGATGCCGGTCATTGTAAAAAAAGAACTTGAAGGTTTCTGGATTGATCTGGACAATCACAATCAAAAGGAACTGCTGGGAGTATTACAATCTTATCCTTCGGAAGAAATGATGATGTCTCCGGTTGAGCCAAGTTTGCTATATAAGCCAAAAGCGCAGGAGTCTGCGTTTTTTTAAACTGAACATTTCATAAGGGTTTATAAAATTGCAAGATTAGCGAGTATCTGGCTTTGATATAAAACTCCCTTTATCCACTTGACATCAATTGCAAATTCCATTATTCTCCCCTTAATGCTTCGTTAATTGATTCTTCTTTACAAATGAAAATATTTAGCTCACAATTATAAATAGTTAGCTATCATTATGTACTTAAGGAGGATTCATGGGTATTGGCATGTTTATAGACGGTGCTTATCTGTTGAAGACATTTAAGGAACACATTGACTATGGAAAACTCCGTCAATACATTGAAACCACAGTTGGAGATACAATAGATGAAGGATACTTTTTCAACGCCGATACAGACCCACCAAAAGCAGAAAAGCTTCACAACGCTCTAACGCTCCCTCCTCCTCGCGGACCGGGGTTACGGCTCAAGATTTATTGGCTACAAAAGAAGCCGCTTTTTTGGCCAAAACAGTTAGGCGGACAGCCAGTCGTGCACCCCGAGAATCCAGAAATTCATTATGAACTTACAACACAAAAGGCGGTAGATGTTGGACTCGTCTATCACATGGTGCGGTCGTACCACAAGAGAAAATGGACAAAACTGGTTTTGGTTGCCGGGGACGGAGATTTCCATGAGCCAGTACAGAATCTAGTTGAAACTGAAAACGTCGATCTGTATTTAATTGGGGCACTCCGGAACATCTCAGACGAACTTCGTCCATACGCACGCAATATCTTCGAAATAGACCAAGAGCCACTGCACTCTCGACTCAGGTTATATAATTAGGCGTATATTAACAACTACAAAACTGATGCTGCCCTGGAGTCCCCTTTTTCACCACGCTGCCAAAAAGAAGCTTGATGCAGTTTAGGTTCCACCTGTGGATGGTGACTAGGGTGTTTTCGAGATGGTGGCTATAATGGCGAGTGTGTCCTTTTGCTGGCTCAGCAGGGTGGTCAATGTTCATCACTACCTCCCCATACTGATGATCCTGTACTGAAGAAGCTTGATGCAGTATAGCTACTCTTGCATCAGCTATGATCAAAATAAAACTTTTAGCAGTCCAACAACCTTCTGTCGCGTGATCGTACCTATAACCGACAACTGCAGGAGAATCGATGGGGTTAAGCTGCTACAACTAATTGAAGCTGCTCATGGGCACCACGCGTGGATGCTATGGAGGATAGCTGATGCTGTTGTTGGTTGTTTGACCTGGCCATGGTGTTGCTACTGAAGTTGTTGTAGCTGATGGTGTTAGTGATAAAACTGCTGCCGTTTTTACTGATTCTGCTACTGTTGTTGCTACTGCTGTTGGTGAACTTATAGTATAGCGGAAGCTATATCAGTAGCTGTGGTGTTGTTGCATTGTTGTATGGATTGAAGCCCTGGTTGTAGCAAACGGCGATCATTGATGGACTCCGGACTGAAAGTCCTATATACATCTGTGATAAAATCGTGATAGAAACAAGGGAAAACAACAGGAATAGATAGAATAGAAGGGAATAGACGGAACCGTGTATTATGTGTGTTTCTGATAACTTACGGGAAATCAGACCTTATATCAAGGGGTTAAAATTTTGCTTAATTGGGACTCAAAATCCCCCTTCCCTTGCGGAAGTGACGGTTCGATTCCGTCCTCCGGCACCATGTAAAATCAAAGGGTTGAACGTTCGGCCAGCCCTTCTTTTTTACCTTCAACATGGTCAGACACCCAGGTAGTCCCGAAGTTTTTGTACGGCCTGGCGATGCTTGGCTGGGGCCATGCGGCCGATGTTCAGGAGCTTCCACTGAACAGCCGGCAGGTTCTGAACCCCTTCCAGACCAAGCAGGTCCCATTGCGGCTTTCCTTCCTTGACCGACAGAAGAAATTGCCGCTCCGCTAGTGTCAGATCCTGGGCGATTCTGGCAATCAGCGTTTTTCTCGCCTCTTCCAGCTCCTCGCAGGTCACCGCCACAAAGGCCATATCGCGAAATTCGGTCTCGAAGACCGGCCGGGTATCGATCAGACCCGGGTTGAGAAGCTCCACCAGGGGCCGGTCGTTGCAGATCAGGTACACGATAAAGGCCTTGCGCAGGGTGTCGTCTAAAATCTCCTGCCGGAAAAAAAGCAGTACGTCGAAGAGGTCCCGCGGGTGCTGGCGGTCCAGGGCGGCGCAAAACTTTCCCGCGTAGAGTTCCGGCTCCGCAAGGGTGCGGCACTCCACGGAGAGTTCAAAAGCGCTCCGAGCCTTGGGGGTGAGGATCCGGCGTTCCGGGGGGAAGAGCGAGCCACGCATGACCAGGTTCGGCTCGATCTTGATGGTCGCTTCCCCGCGCCGCACCGAGCAGCCGCTCCAAAGGTCCGCCCCTTTGAGTCGCTTGGGG
>JAGVVH010000516.1 GCA_019135895.1 Bacteroidota bacterium
TCTTCTCACCCCGACAGAGTAAAACAGAATGCCGTTGTAAATCAAGTGATTGCAGCGGCATTTTTGTTTGTGGTGGAAAAAGTGGCAGAAAATTCTTACTTTACTTTCAATTTTGCTTTTTCCATTATTATTCACACATTGTGTGTACAACATCGCTGAAGATAGCATCTTCAGTCTGATGTTCCATAAGGAGCATTTCTCTTTTATAACCAAATAAGCAGGTATCTCCTTCCTCCAATTCTGCATCAGTGAATCCGCAGTGCCCTACTAATACTATATCTATTTCATCTATAATCTGTTACAGAAATATGATTTAAAAGATATTTATAGTACAAAAAAAATTATGCGTTGTTTGAGTATGTATATACATCATTGGAACAGATATTTAGATCCAAAAATAAGAAACATTGCAAAGGTTGGAGCGAAAGATTTTAATATGTTAATGATTCGTTGAAGATGAAACTGGAGAGAAAAACCAGTAATTAATACGATATTGTCCATAAAGATTAATTACAATATCTTTAATATTACAAAAATCATTCATCATGGAACGTCTTATAGCTGAAAACAAAACATATAAGTATTACGAGTACACCAACGAAGCGGAATTTGAAAAGATTATTGTTGATAATGCCAAACAGATATTCGGGAAGAATACCGTATATATCGACATCAAAAAGAAAATTGGTGATAATATTGTCACAATCCCTGATGGTTACCTCATAGATTTTTCTTTTGCTGAAAAGCCTCGATTATACATTATCGAGAATGAGATTTCTACTCATGATCCTTACAGACATATTGGTTCACAGTTACTCAAATTCGGCATTAGTTACAAAGCCAGTGGCAGAAACATAAAGAAGTTCATCCTTGACTTTTTAATGACAAACAAAGATTACTATGATTTTGTCGAGAAGCGCTCTAAAACAGCTGGATATCGCAATATAGACGCATTTTTGGATGCCATTATTTTTGATATTCCTGTTGCAGCAATTGTCATTATAGATAAATCATCGACCGAACTTGAGAATGTATTGAGCCAACTTACAATGGATACTGATATCATTGAATTTCAAACCTTTGTTGATAATGATGAACGTATTCATAAATTCATACCATTCAATGAAGAAATTCGTGATATTGAAGAGGGTGAAAAGAGAGATGTAAAGGTTGAGGAACTGGACACGATTGTTGTTCCTGCTCAGGCAGAAGGGTTTCAGTCGGTATTTATCGAAAGCAATGCATGGTGGGCAATCAGAATTTCATCTTCAATGCTGAATCGCATCAAATATATTGCGGTATATCAAGTTGCGCCAATTTCTGCAATAACTCATGTTGCTGAGGTATCAAGAATCGAAAAATATAAGGATACCAATAAGTATATCGTTTATTTTAAAGAATCTGCCAGGGAGATTAATCCTGTAAAACTTGATACTAAGAAAAAAGGAAGTGCACCGCAAGCACCAAGATATACAACCTATGAGAAATTGATGAATGGGAAGGTATTGTCGGATGTGTTTTGATTTGTTAACCGTGGCTTGATAATTTTACAGAAAAAAAGTTGCATAACTGAAAACTACATTGTTATCGGAGGCACTGCCTGTGATTTTGTGCTTGCTGAAGCAGTAAATGGTTAGTAAAAATATCCCTGCTGTCATATCAAGTACTAATTATTACAATTTTAGTCCATTAAAATATTCAACTACTTCATTTTGTGTTAAATTCTTTCAATCAATTCCGTTTTAACCAACTCATATGCAGATAAAGGCTCGTATAATTGACCCTGCCGGAGTAAACCTGTCGTATCGCCCAAAAATTCAGGGTCGGTTATCTTGGCTTCCATGTTCAGAATAAACTCCCTCTGGCTTGGCGGTTTGTCAACCGAGAATTTCATATACTCCCGGTAACAATTAAGAAGCAAATCTTTATCGAGCGACGGATTACGTGTAAGTGCAATATACAAGTCGTATAAATCACGGCCTTTTTTGCGTTGGTATAATGCCCGCAACTTGGTTCCCAATAATTCCTCCAATTTGTATGTAGTAAGATTACAGCTACCCATAAACCATTGCGAATTGACCTCAAAAGGAATTTTAATCAATTCGCTTACCGTAAAATGTTCACGGGTATTTGTTTCTACTTTTAACCTTAAGTTCATGATTGGCGGAAATTCAGACTCAAACCTAAAATACATAGTGAAATCGTTGGCTTTAGGGCTTCGTTTGGGTTCACCCAAAAAAGCAAGCCTTTCCCTAATCCTGTCCACTAAAGGGCCAAATGGTTCTGCCGTGATTTGCACCAAGTCAATATCTTCGGAGTAACGCTGCTGAGGGCTGAAAAACAATTTATGCAAAGCTGTTCCTCCCCTTAAAGCAAGACTATTAGCCAATAAATCGTCGGAGAATATCTCAACTAACGCTCGGCATATAACAAGGTCTTGTTCCACCTGTTCCATTGTTTGCCATGGTACTTGTTGGTACCATTCTGATATATAAGCTTGTGGAATCATAAATCAATATCAATTCCGGTGTTGACAATTACTTTCCAACGATTGTCGGAAGAGAAGCCTTTGGTTTGTGCCGATGCCTTTAGAGGTATCCTGAACATCCTGGATTTATTCTTCTCCATCGCATTGTATAAAGCATTGGATAATTCGGTATTTGAACAGGCAAATTCCAGCAGGTAACCCAATCGTTGAAGCGTGGTAACGGCAGCATGTGCCAGAATATCTTTATTAAAATCGGTTGGTTTAAGAACTTCCATCAATTCAAATAATACTGTGGCAGCACGGTTTAAGCCCCCAATTCGCCTTTCGAATTGTACAAGGTCAGTAGCTGTAAGCACAGGATTAGAGATGGTAAGATATCCAGCTTCGGTTTTGCGTTTTTCCAATAGTTTTTCAGGAATTCTATCGATGCTTACATAGTTGATTTTTAATCCTTTTTTTTGTGTGGCACGCATGGCAGGGAAATTAGTCACTACATAGTATTCCTGTGGCTGCTGGTGCGATGCTCCATGATAAGCGGCAGCATTTAATAGAGATACATAATATGGCCTTCCAAGAAACTGAAAGAATGCGTCTAAAAAAAGAGACGGGGGTAAGATACCCTTTAACGCATATTGGGGCGGCAAAATCAGGTAATACCCTTTGTAAACAGAAATTATTTTCCCTTTCTCCGATAAGCGGCTTAAAGCCCTTTTAAGGGCAATTTCACTATAGGCAGGCAATTCTTTTTTAGCCAATTCAAGAGAAAATGCGAAAGCTCCCCTTGATTGAAGCAGTTCAATCCATGTAAGAATCCGTATTTCTTTTTGTCCATTCATAAGAGAGTAAATATTTGCGAAAAATACCTTTTTTCGGTAATTATCGCAAAATATCTATTTTATAATTTTCAACAAACAGGATGATTTATTTACACACGCTGATAAATACTGTAAAGTCAATTTAAACAGACTTACAGATAACTATTTACCCGGATGAGGAAGTTGAAGGTTTTAAGGAAATTGGAGAATTGCTTCTAACAATCCCCCAAACCCTTCCTTTCCGATGCAGCATGTAACCTATATCTGATTATTAATTGATTGCACAATTTGAGCAACAAATAGGCAACAGACACAAAAAAACAAATGTGAAGAAGAACAAAACAAGAGATTGTATCAGGCCGTCTATCAAACCTCATCCCCCGGCTTCAGATAGAAGCCGATGGCATTCAGGGAGTCACTCCTGCGGTAGTATTCAGGGTCAGCAAGTTTGGTGTTCTCTGGCCTGGTAACTCTTATCATGACGCTGCCATCCTTGGGCTTCATAACCTGAACGCCCTTCGTTGTCCGGCTTTCAACCGCATTAATCAGAGAGGTGTTGAACAGGATAACCTTTTTAATGCTGCTCATGGCAAC
>JAGVVH010000430.1 GCA_019135895.1 Bacteroidota bacterium
GAGCCGGCACTTTTTGGCTATGCTTCCGGAAAAGTTATTGATAGCTTTTACCGTTTCCATTGTAGTGCTATGGATAATATCGTTGCCCATTTTCATGAATGGATGACCGGTTCGGGAATTCTTTTTTTGGAAGAAGTTGCGCCTCAGATAGCGACAGTTTTTACTACTCATGCAACCGTCCTTGGTCGTTCAATTGCCGGGAACGGACTTCCGCTATACGGCGATATAAGTCAATATAATCCGCAGGATATGGCCAACAGATTTGATGTCCAGTCAAAATTTTCTCTGGAAAGCCTTTCCGCTAATATTGCAGATGCTTTTAGTACGGTGAGTGAAATTACCAATAAAGAATGTTCCTCCTTTTTACAGAAATCTGTTGACATTGTTACCATTAATGGTTTTGAAAATAATTTTGTACCGAAAGGAGAGGAGTATTTAAGAAAAAGAAGAGTTGCCCGACAAAAATTGGTTCAGGTGGCATCTTCTTTGTTGCAGCAGCAGATTTCTTTGGATGCTCTTTTTGTTATTAATAGCGGGCGATATGAATTTAAAAACAAGGGAATAGATCTCTTTATCAAAGGGCTTGCCCAATTACGTGATTCTAATCCCGACAAAGAAGTAGTGGCTTTTATTACAGTTCCTGCCGGTACTAGCGGTCAAAGAGAAGACTTATTGACAAATATGACGCTTCCGATTTCTGATAATCCGATACTGAATGATTATGCCACCCATCCTTTGCACGATGCCGCAAATGATCCTATAATTCAACTTTTAAAAGAACTTGGCTTAAACAACAGCCCCGGCAGTAAAATTAAAGTTGTTTTTGTTCCTGTTTATCTGAATGGCTATGACGGCATATTTAATTTAACCTATTATGATTTGTTGGTGGGATTTGATTTGTCTGTTTTCCCTTCCTATTATGAACCATGGGGTTATACACCATTGGAAAGTGTGGCTTTTGGTATTCCTACTGTGACTACCTCTTTGTCGGGTTTCGGAACATGGGTCAAAGATAATTTTGGGATACAAAAAAGTGCCTGGGTTATCGACAGGGGGGATACTAACAGTGAAGAAGTGATTACAAAAATTGCGGAGGCGATTCATTATTTTACTCATGTTTCTGTCGAAGAATCGGCATTTATTTCGCGCAAGGCAGTTGAAATTTCTCAAAATGCATTATGGAAGAATCTATATAATAATTATTTGCAACTTTATGATATTGCAATTTCAAAAAGTAGTGAGAGGTATGAACTCTATAAAAATAAAACTTCCGGCATCAGTTTGATGGTTGATAAGATTGAGAAACCAAAGCCAAAATGGAAACGTATTATTATAAAATCGGCATTGACTGAAAATTTAAAACCTTTAAATGAAATTGCTTATAATTTGTGGTGGAGTTGGAATTATCAAGCAAGAGAACTTTTTATTGAAGTTGCAGGTGAGGATTTGTGGAAAAAATATGAAGAAAATCCGGTTCATTTACTTCAGATGCTACCGTTGGAAAGAATTAACCAATATGATAAGGATAAGCAATTCCTGAAAAAATTGAGTAAAGTATATGATGATTTCAAAACTTATATTAATACTCCTTCGCATCGTACTGAAAAAAAAGTGGCTTACTTCAGTATGGAATTCGGAATTAGTAATGAATTGAAAATTTTTTCAGGTGGTCTTGGTATGTTGGCCGGTGACTATCTTAAAGAGGCCAGTGATTGTAATGTCAATATGGTTGGGGTTGGATTATTGTATCGTAATGGTTACTTTGCACAGCAGATTGCGCTTACAGGTGATCAGGTAAATCTGTACCCAGCTCAAAGTTTTTCAAAATTACCTATCGTTCCGCTTAAAGAAAATAATGGGGATTGGAAAAAAATTAGTATTGCGCTTCCCGGTCGTAATTTGTATGCCAGAATTTGGCGCGTTGATGTTGGAAGAATTCATCTTTATCTTTTGGATACAGATTTTAATGAAAATAGTGAAGAGGATAGAAAAGTTACAGGGACTCTTTATGGCGGTGATATTGAAAATAGGTTAAAACAGGAAATTCTTCTTGGCATTGGAGGAATTAGAATGCTTAACTTGCTTGGAGAAAACCCTGAAATATTTCATTTAAATGAAGGTCATGCTGCTTTTTCATCTCTCGAAAGAATAAGGGTTGTTATGCAGACATATCATGTCAATTTTCAGATTGCTATGGAACTGGTGAAAGCATCTTCGCTCTTTACTACCCATACTCCTGTCCCGGCTGGTCATGATGCTTTTAGTGAAGATTTGATGAGAATTTATTTTTCCAATTATCCCGACAGATATAATATAACTTGGAACTCTTTTATGGCATTGGGCCGAAAACATGTTATATATGTTAATGACAAATTCTCCATGAGTATTCTTGCTTGTCATCTTTCTCAGGAAATTAACGGTGTTAGTCGAATCCATGGAAGAGTCTCTCGCGAAATGTTCGAAGATCTTTATGAAGGCCATTTTGCTAATGAATTGCATATTGGGTATGTTACCAATGGAGTTCATTATCCTACCTGGACTCATAAAAAGTGGCAAATGCTTCATCTTGATGCTTTCGGTAATGATTTTTTGACCGATAGTTCTAACCCCAAAATCTGGCATAAAATTTTTGAAGTGGATGATGAAAAAATTTGGAAAATTAAAGAAGAATTAAGAGGGGAATTGATAGATAATGTTAAAAGACTTTTGGAAGAACAGATGAGTAGGAGAAATGAATCCCCTTCCTTAATTGTAAATACACTTAAATCTATCCGAAAAGATGTTCTTACCGTTGGATTTGCACGTCGTTTTGCTACATACAAAAGAGCTCATTTGCTTTTTACCAATGAATCCAATTTGTACAGATTGCTCAATAATCCTTCTAATCCTATTCAGTTGTTATTTGCAGGGAAAGCTCACCCTGAAGATAAAGCAGGTCAGGATTTGATAAAAAAAATTATTGAATTTTCAAGAAAACCCGAATTTATGGGGAAGATTATTTTTGTTGAAAATTATGACATGATTTTAGCAAAAAAACTGATCTCCGGTTGTGACGTTTGGCTCAATACTCCCGAACGTCCAATGGAAGCATCAGGTACCAGCGGAGAAAAAGCAGTGATGAACGGAGTGCTCAATTTTAGTGTTTTGGATGGTTGGTGGGCCGAAGGTTATACAGAAGGAGCCGGTTGGGCATTAGATGAAAAAATCACCTATTCCGAAAATCGACTTCAGGATGAATTGGACACTGCTACTTTATTTTCGATTTTTGAAGATCAGATTGCCCCTACTTTCTATAAACGAAATAAAGATAATATTCCGACTGACTGGGTGATGATGATGAAAAAAAACTTTGCGGCTATCTCTCCTCATTTCACCATGAAAAGGCAAATTGATGACTATTATGCTAAATTTTATTCTAAACTAGAACTTCAGACTAACTTGCTTTATGACAATAATTTAGAAGATCTACATCGGCTATGGCGTTGGAAAATGAGAATGATAACCTTGTGGAACGATATTGAAATTGTCAGAGTCAGTCTCAGAGAAGCAGTTGATAATACTTATTTTATCGGAACAACCCTTAATTCTTTTGTCGAACTTAAACTGGGTTCTGTCGAACCTGATGAAGTTAAATTGGAAATGATTATTACAGAGAGAAATACGGAAAAAGATTGCCTGATGAAAAAATTTCCTTTCGTTTTTCTATCTCAAAAAGATGGAATTTCTACTTTTAAATCTGTTATTGAAACAAAAGATGCTGGAATGTGGAATGCCGCCATTAGAATGATTCCTTTTAATGCCTTGCTGCCAAATGATTTGGATTTTAATATGGTAAAATGGATTTGATGTTCTTTCTAATTTTAAAGGTTTTTT
>JAGVVH010000273.1 GCA_019135895.1 Bacteroidota bacterium
CTGATAGTATCTATGCAAGTAAGTTCTCCGTTGGAGAGCTAGAGGATGTAGCATGAAGGTCGATATCCACTTTAATTTTTCCTAAAAGTGGTCTTGACAAATGGGCTCAGCTTAGGGGGCCGACCGCCGGGGTTCGCTTCGCGATGGTGAATCGGCGGCGCAAGTGAACTCGGCGTTAGATATATATTGACTTATAGGAAATGTATAGTATTATTATTTTGATAGTATTTATAAAAACGAAAGGAGATTGTAATGGCAGAGTATCGCTTTGACGGTAATGAACTTCGTGACAGTAGAGGACAAAAAATAGGTTATTTAGATGGTAATTATATTCGTGATTCTCATTCGAGTAGAGTAGGACAAATCGATGGAAAGTATCTTAGAGATGCAAACGGTAATAGGCTTATTGAATTTGATGGAAGGGATATTCGAGATTCAAGAGGCTCAAGGATTGCAACTATTGATGATGTGAAAAAAATAATTGATGGCATTGGCGGAATGTCTTTAGTAGCCATGTGGGTACTCTTTATTCGATAAGTTTAGTTTTTAACATCTTGCGTCTAGCTAATGAAAATGTGTATGGTAGTCGAACCGAGGATTTGGCCTAATGTTTTTAAAAGAGATATAGGGTTAAGCTGAGCACATTTATTCAAGAAAGAAGGCAAAATTTAGCCGAATATAAAGTAAAAACGGTAATTTAATTTTAGGTCTAACAGATCAATCAAAAAATCAGGTTTAAAACCATCTTGTATCACCCTAACCAAATTCAATGTCGGATTTTGGGTCAAGGCGTACACTTGATTTTATATAAATTGTAATTAATAATTCATTATATGGATAGAAATTTAGAAAAAACAAAACTGTTACCAGAAATCAACATTAAAAAAGGTCAATCAGGCGAGATTAGAGTTTCGTTTTCTTATAATCCCAGTTTTGTGGCAAGAGTTAAAACCATTAAAGGACATAGGAGGCATCCTTGAGAAAAATACTGGAGTTTTCCAAATACGGATGGAACTGTGGAGAAGATTTTAAAGGTCTTTGAAGATGAAAAGATTTATATAAACCTTGCCCTGAAGGTTAAAGTAATTCCTTCTCCCCTTGTGGGAGAGGGTAAGGGTGAGGGGTATAATTTTGTAGACCTTCGCCTATGAATGAGTTAGCCGTCACTCTATGAGCGATGCACATTAACTAGACAAATATTTAAACCGAAAGAAAAGAAATGAAAGAGACAACAACACGAAAGAAAATAACACGAGGAATTTCTAAAGACTTTGCAGAAGCATTCAAACAAAGTGAACTTTATAAACTTTATGGAAAGCATAAAGACGAATTGTTTATTGGTGTGAGAAATAATTATCTTAATTTATATTACAACTGTGACAGCATTGCAAAGATAAAATACAAAAAACGAGACGAGAAAATTTATTGCGAAATTGACAAATATTATATAGACGGAAATCATCATAACAGCAAAGAAAAAGAAAAACGATATAAAATTGAGCAAAAGGAAATATGCAGACAATACGAAGTTATTAAAAAGCACAGCAATGATAAAGCAACTCCAGAAAAAAAGGCTCAATCAAAATTAGTTCTTTTAAACAATGAAAATTTAGATTCTAATTGGTTTTGTATTGATGTTGAATATGTAAAATCATTTAATGATAAAGCAGAAAAAGAAGCAGCAGGTTTTAACGGACGATTTGATATTATCGCACTTTCCAAAACAAAACCACATAAGGTTGCCTTGATAGAATTAAAATATGGTAGTGCTGCCATAGGTGGTAAAAGTGGCATCTATAAGCATGTTGAGGATTTTAGTAAGTTTTGCGAGAAGAGTTATTTTGAGCAACAATTAAAACAAGAAATTGTTGAAATCGTAAAAAGTCAGAAAGAAATTGGAATATCATTACCAATTGATTCATTCGAAGCATCTGATTTGTTAAATCCTGAATTTTACTTTATTACATTAAATAATAATGCTAAAGGAAATGCAAGCACACCCAAGCAAACAATGGCAGGTTATCTTTTCAATGACAAGCGATGGGGCTGTAAAAAATTAACAACAAAAGATTCTGTTGAAAAAATGTATGGTGATATCACAAAGAAAGACAACAAATTTTTTGCTACATTTTTATTTTCAAAAGCAACGCTTGAAAATATTGAAATTAAAGACATTATTGATGGCTCTTATGATGAAAGAATGTTACCTGTATGAAACTAACAATCCATAGAGGAACAAATCAAATCGGAGGTTGCGTTACTGAAATTGAAAGTGGCGGCTATAAGATTTTTATTGACTTTGGCGAGCAGTTGCCGGGAACAAAGATTAAAGAATTGAACCCAATAGATGGATTAACTTTTGGTGATGTTTCAAAAAGTGCATTATTCATAACTCACTATCACGGCGACCATATTGGAAAAATTTGTGATACTGTTCCTGATTTACCAATATACGTTGGAAAAACAGCACTCGAGATTTTTAATTGCTTCGAAAGCAAATTATCATATATTCCTGACCCAAACGAGTCAGAAAAACATAAAAGAATTGTTGAACGTATTAAGACAATCAATACTTTTGAGCAATTACAAAAAATAAAAATTGGAGAAATTACCGTTACGCCATTATTAATTGACCATTCCGCTTTTGATGCTTATATGTTTATTGTCGAGGCAGACAACAAACGAATACTTCACACAGGCGATTTTCGCGGGCATGGTTTTAGAAGCAAAGGACTTGTTCCAACGTTGAAAAGTTATGCCAAAAACATTGATTACATAATTTCTGAAGGTTCAAATATTCAACGTCCAAATGCCGCAATCCAAACGGAACAAGAATTACAAAAAGATTTTGAATTGCAATTTAGAACCAACAAATACAACTTTGTTTTAGTTTCTTCTACTAATATTGACAGAATATTTGCATTGTACCATGCTTCAAAAAATGCAAAACGCTGTTTTGTATGCGACAGTTATCAGACTAATATTTTAAAAATAGTTTCCGAGAATCATAAGCAATACACTAAATTTTACGATATAGATTTCAACCAAACAACAAGCCCTGTAGGTCGCTTCTTTGAATTAAAACGTCAAAGACAAAATCCATTTTCTTTCGATGGTAAATTAAAATCATATTTAGAAAAATATGGTTTTTGTATGCTTATACGCTCAAATGATTCATTTCAACCTCTTATTGCTGAATATGCTAAAGTAAATGATTCAAAAGTTTATTTTTCTATGTGGAACGGTTATTTGGATCATAACAATCCTGCTTTTAATGAATCGTTATTCAATTTTTTGAAGCCTTATGAGATTGAGTATATGCACACAAGTGGTCATGCTGATTTGAAAACACTAAAGACAGTTTTTGAAACAGTTAAACCCAAAGGTGGTATAATACCTATTCACACAGAAGCACCTGAAAAATTTGAAGAATTATTTAAAGAACAAACTAATATTATTCCTCTTCATGATGGAGATGTTTTTGATGTAAAATAAAAATAGATTAATAATGATAAAAAAGAGTGAACGGCTAACAAAGGCTATATGTGTAATCTGTCACGGTTAATGACCCGCTCTCGTCAGTTTTACTAACCTTGGGTCGTCAGTTTTGGTGACCCGCCCCCTGGAACAATTTTTGGCGAGACCTTTGAAGCTATACTAACCTGCATTCCCGCGAAATTATACCAAGCAGGTTATTAACTAATAGCTTTATAAGAAAATAATAGTGGACATCTTCTTATCATTGGTATACAATATATCAATGAGGGGAGATTGTCATGCCACAGAGAATTCAGATGATCCATGGTGTACCCTATGTCTATGAAGATTCTGCAACCTGGGATAAAGAAAAGAAGAATGCA
>JAGVVH010000423.1 GCA_019135895.1 Bacteroidota bacterium
CAAGCATTTGGGGTTTTGCTTTTTTTGAATATTTTTGGTATTATATCTTTGCTGTTTTAAAAATAAAACAGCAGTGATAATATTCCCCGGTAGCTCAGCGGTAGAGCAGAGAGCTGTTAACTCTAAGGTCGTAGGTTCGATCCCTACCCGGGGAGCAAAGTAGGACGAGGGAGTACGAAAGTACTCTCTTTTCCTTTATTAGCAACATCTTTTTCTGGTTCGAAATTATTATTTAGCACTGGTACCCATTTATTAAGAAATTCGAAGGCTAATGTATAATTTGGCTTTATTTCATCAGCATTTAATGAAAGGTTCGAAAATATTTTACTCAAAAGTAATCTTTTATCTTCTACTGTGGCCTTAGGACTTTTATAAATCTCTGAAGCTCTTGAAGCAAGCTCGTGTATTGCAAACCCAGCCTCGTAATATTTAGTGTTTCCCTCATTTAATTTCTTAAGAGATTCCATGGCGTCTTCTTTTTCTTTTGTATATTCTGCCAATTTTCTATTGTAAAATTCTGGTGAAATTTTCCCATCAATTTTATCTTCATAAATAGCCTCAATTCTCCTTTGTGCAGTTTCTATTTTTTTATTTATACCACTCAGAACATTGTCATTATATTTTATCTCATCTTCGTGATTCTCCTTTAATGCTTTTTCTAATACTTTTAATACCTTATTTGTTCTTGGGGCTACGTTATCAAATAAAGGAAAAAGTATCTTTTCAACATCTTCCTGTCTTTTCCAAACTTTCTGGCTACAAGTTTTATAATGGTTACAATGCCCATACCAATGACCCTTGTGAGTTTCCCAAGTGACAGTTCCTTTACATTCATCACACTCCATTTTTGCCTTAAAGACAGGATTATGTTTTTGATATTGAGGACTCTTAAATTTACGATTTAATTTCTCTTGGACCAAATCATATAAGTCTTTTGTTATAATAGGTTCTTGTTTTCCATTAAAGATTTGTTCTTTCCATTTAATTTTTCCACAGTAAAATGGATCTGAAAGTAGATCATACATTCTAGATTTTCCAACCTTTTTACCCGATCGGTTTCTTAATCCTTCTTTATACATTAACTCAACCATCATATGAGTTGAATAATTTCCCGAAGAATAAAGTTCAAACATTTTCTTAATATAAGGAGCTCGTTCTTTGTCTATAATGTGAACCTTATGTCCTTTTTCTCCGACTGTTTCATAACCAAGAGGAGGTTTTGTCGGTAACCACCCTTGAGAAATTTTTTCTTTTTGACCCTTTTTTACTTCTTCCGAGAGATTGTTTGTGTAAAATCTAGCAATAGCAACTTTCATATCCCAGACAAGATTTTCATGAGCTTTTGTATTCTGACTGACGATAAAGTTTTCTTTCACGAAATGAACTTCATTGTTTTTATCTTCCTGGACCCAATCATTTATTATTGAAGCATCTTTTAAGTTTCTAGTTAGACGATCAATCTTTTCTGCTAATATTAAATTAGCATTATTCTTTTTAATATACTGTAAAATTTCATAGAACTTTTTTCTTACCATTTTTCCACTGGCTGATTCTGAAATTTTATATACTCTTATGACATTTATATTCCTTTCGTCAGCATATGTTTGAAGTAACTTTTCTTGTGCATCCAAAGAGTAGCCAGTATCTTCCTGCTCTTTACTTGAAACACGACAAATTATTACAGCTTTATTTATTTTATTTTTCATATGTTTTTAGGTTAGATTTATAAACAAAAGTGGAGTAACAACTTAATCCTCAATCGCCAGACTGAAGCAGTTATTACTCCGCTTTTATAAACAAATATATTTTTTACTTCAGTCTGGCTCATACATTATATCATTTTTTACCCCATTTTGCACATGGTCTATTTTAGCCAACAAGTCAAAATAAGAAACTAAATCGTTTAGTATTATTGATGCCTCTTTGAAGTCTACATCTCTATTGTATTCTTCTTTTAAGGCCCCCATAAATTCAATTATAGTTTCTTTTTTGACCATAATCCTAAAGGGTAAAATTCTCCAAGTTATCTTTTAATTGGATATCTTTAGGACCAATCTCTTTCTTGTTTTCTTGTTCCTCACATATATCGGGAACAAGGGAACAAGAATAAAGATAAGGATCTCCTTTTCTACCTAAACCGGTTCTTGTTATTTTTCCACCTTGAAATAATGATCTAAGTGCAATACTTTTTAGTGTAGTTTTTCCTTCAATTTCTTCTCGAATGGTTTTTTCATCGATTGGTTCTTTTGATGATTTCAATAAATCTATAATTAACTCCTCGATTTTCTTTTCATCCTCTTCTTCTTTTAAGCTACCCAGGGTTATTGTTTTTAAATCAACATTAAATATTAATACGGTCTCCTCCATATCTTTTCCATATCTTTGCTGAGTTTCGAGAGTTCTTTTGCCATCTTTATTTCTCTTAAGTAACATGGCGGTATCTACAGTTCCAAAAATGGCAGTAGACCCAAGAGTAGCATCAGCTCCATCCCCAGGCATTTTTCTTGCATGATGAAGACACATTAAATGGGTGGAATTTTCTCTAGCTAATTTTAAGAGTGGGTCTAGAGCATTTGTAACTTTTGCATAATCACTAACATCTGCAACTCGGGCAAATCGAAAGAGAGTATCAATAATTATTAATATTGGGTGTTTCTTTTTTACTTCATTTTCAAGCCATGTATATGCTTCTCCAGGAGCAGATCCAACATATACGCCTAAATCTTCTGTGCCGTCAGCTCCAAGAAGTTTAAAATGGTTTTTAACTTCTCCTCGTTTTTCTTCCAATGCCACATATAAAACACCACCTTTTTCTGTTTTTCTTTCTAGGAAGGATTCTCCGCGAGCAACGCACAGTGCTAATTGTCTTACGAGCGTTGATTTTCCAACTTTTGGTTTTGCTACCATAATAGAAAAACCACCAGCAGGCAACATATCTTCTATTACCCAACTTATTGTTTCCTCAGGTTCATTTAGTAAATCTCCAAGAGAAACAAATTGATGTTCATCAAAATTAGTTTTTTCTTTATTTACATGTTTTCTTTTTATGCTTTCCCAAACATTTCGTAATTCCTTTTCTGGAAGAGGTGGAATGTTTCTATCATTCCAAATCTTGAATTGGTCCCATCCAATACTTTCTAATAATTCAGGACTAGTCGAACTAATTATCTTTCCTGCCATTGAGGTCGCTGTGTCATTTCTAGAACCTTCTGATACGCCATTCATTCCATCTAACCACTTCTTAGTATTTTCCTTTTCAGTAGTAAGACTTAATAACCAATCAGGCATATCAGCCAAATCTTCTTTTGACTCAAAAGGAACAATCCATGTATATTTGCCTCCATTTTCATTTTCAGATGGTGAGAGAAGTATGTATCCTCCATCCCCTCGAGAGTCAACGCCATATCCGCTTATAGCAGATGACGTCTTAACTGGACCATTTAATGGATATTTGAAAAAGAAATGCTCACCTCCATTTCCAGATATTGCTGAGGCTGTCGGAGGTATTTGAAATTCTTTTGATGTTCTATTATGTTTTTTATCTAAATCAAGAGCGACAACTCCTGATACCTTACCTGTAACAAGTGCAGGATTTGCTTCTGGCCATTTATCCCACCATGTAGTAATTTCTTCGATTGTTGGGCGTATACTTTCATATTGTTTCCACGAATCAATTAGTGGTTTTTTATTTCTACCAGTTGGAATGATACTTAAACCCATTTGTTGATAATAAATAGCAGACTCTTTTTTATTTTCTATGTTTTCGATCATATTACATGTTCGTTGTTCCTTATATAGGTCCTGGAAACGAACATGTATTGTTATTATCCAAGACCTACACAAAAAACTAATTAGTTGAGGTGTAGTTCGTTAGATAAGAATCGACATACTTAATTAAAAACAAAAAAACACCTCGGTCAGGTGCCATATACGTTCTCGTGGTTTATTTATTTTTAATTAACCAACCCAACAACATATAAGTGCTCATGACTTATTGATAATAAAGCCGTCGAGCTTGTTTGATTATTGTATGTTGTAATGTTGTGTGAAGAATCACACGGTTGTTTAGTTTGTTGGCGGTTTACCGCTATTGTTTGATCTGGTGACATTTAACTTATAAATGTGCTCTGGTTTAAATATATCATATATTTTTAAAAAAGCAAATTCCTTAAATCACTCTTTGAGAATAAGTCTAAAAGTAGTATTATGAGACTATAACTTTATGAAATCAAAAGCCATGCAAATTCTTGTTCCAGGAGGAAACCCTAATGGAATGAAAATAATAGAAGTTCCTGGATGGTCTGGCAAATGTTTTTTGTTGCCACGTCAAAATTTAAAAGAATTAAAAGATTTTCCTGATATAGATAAACCAGGTCTTTATGTCTTGTTCGGTTTTGATGAAGAATCAGGTGATGACCTTGCCTATATAGGAGAATCTGAAAATTTTTATAATAGAATTACTAATCACGATTCAAATAAAGATTTCTGGGATACAGCGGCAATTTTTACTGGTGTTTTAAATAAGGCTCATGTTAAATATTTAGAACACAAAGCAACTGTTTTGGCCCACAAAGTAAATCGAATGATGATACAAAATAAGGTGCAACCACCAGAAAATTCACTATCAGACATTGATAAAATTTCAGTAGAAGATTTTTTTGAAAAAGTTCAATTTATTCTAGAAACATTAGGATATCAATTATTTAGTGCTATTACTGAATCTATTTCAGATAAAAAAATATATGAATTTTCAGATGCTACAAATAAAGCAGGAAATGGAAAAGGCTCATTATTAGAAAGTGGAGAATTTATTGTATACAAAGGATCTCTTTCAAGAATTAAGGAAACGCCTTCCTTTGCAGGATATAGCGGTTCATTACTAAGAAAAAAATTAGAAAATGATGGTGTGATTAAAAGATTTAATGAAGAGTCATTTATTTTTGAAAATGATTATGTTTTCAAAAGCCCAAGTGCTGCTGCCGATTGCATAGCTGGTAGGTCTTGCAACGGCTGGACTGCTTGGAAAGATGATAAAGGTAAAACATTAGATGAAAATGTAAGAAAATAATTTTATGAATGAAGAAGAAACACGCAATAGATTAATAAGACCATCAATAATAAATTCTGGATGGACAGATCAACAAATTCGTGAAGAGTATCCATACACAATGGGACGTATTCATGTTAGTGGAAAGACAACAAAGCGTGGAGAAAAAAAGAAAGTAGATTTTCTCCTTGAATATAGACCTAACTTACCATTGGCAATTATAGAAGCAAAACATTCAAATAAGGATCTTGGTATAGGAATGCAACAAGCCTTAGTTTATGCAGAAAATCTTGATGTTCCTTTTGTTTTTTCCTCAAATGGGAATGGTTATCTTTTCCATGATAGAACTGGAATGTCTGAAACAACTGAATCTTCTCTTGGTTTAGATAATTTTCCTTCTCCAGAAGAACTTTATCAACGTTATTTAAAATGGAAAGGAGAATCTACAACACTACGTACTGCAATTGAAACACCTTTTTATTCAGATGATCCAAATAAATCACCACGATATTTCCAGAGAATAGCTATCGATCGTTCTGTTGAAGCCATTGCACGAGGTGAAAAACGATTGCTCTTAGTTATGGCCACTGGTACAGGGAAAACTTATACTGCTGGACAAATCATGTGGCGTCTTTGGAAATCTGGGAACGCCAAAAGAATACTCTTTCTTGCTGATAGAAATATTTTAGTTGATCAAGCACGTGTAAACGATCTTAAGCACTTTGGAAATGCTCTAACAAAAATTTCTCGTCAAGATTTTAATGATATAGGATCACTCATGGCATATGAGGTATTTTTAGGTTTATATCAAGCAATGAGCGGAAAAGAAGAAAATGATAAATTATTCAAAAAACTTCCAAAAGATTTCTTTGATTTAATAATAGTAGATGAATGTCACAGAGGTAGTGCTTCAGAAGATAGTGAATGGCATGAAATACTGGATCACTTCACAAGTGCTACACACCTTGGACTTACAGCTACACCAAAAGAAACAACAGATACAAGTACCACCCATTATTTTGGAGAATCTATTTATACATATTCACTTAAGCAAGGTATTGATGATGGATTTTTAGCACCATACAAGGTGTTAAGAGTACTTTTAGATAATGATATAACTGGTTGGCGTCCAACTCCAGGAACTTTGGATGACAATGGAAATGTTGTGGAAGAACGAGTATATGAACTTCGTGACATAAATAAATCAGTTATATTTCCCCAACGAGACAAAATTGTTGCTGAAAAAATAGTTGAATATATTAACGCAATAAATGACCCTTATGCTAAGACAATTGTCTTTTGTAGAACAACTGCACATGCAGAGCGTGTGCGTTCCGCATTAGTAAACGCCTCAGGAGATAAATCACTAGAAGATACACGTTATGTTATGCGTATCACAGGAGACGACGAAGAAGGCAAGAATCAGCTTGATCGTTTTATTGATCCAGAAGAAAAATATCCAACATTAGTAACTACTTCACAACTTCTTTCTACTGGAGTGGATGCCCAAACATGTAAATTAATTGTTCTCGATAAACCTATTGAAAGCATGACTGAATTCAAACAGATCATAGGTCGCGGGACTCGAGTAAGAGAGGATAAGGGTAAAATGTGGTTTACTATTATTGACTTTCAGGGTGTTACAAAATTATTTGCCGATCCTGGTTTTGATGGAGTCGCTGAACGTGTTTTTGAAGTGAAAGAAAACGATAATCTTAAAGAGGAATTAACAGAAAAAGATCCACCAGATTTAACTATTGAAGAAAAAGAGGATGAAGATAAACTTGTTGACGTTATTCTTTCAAGAGGGTCATCATTAGATGTTATTGATAGGCCCCCAGTATTTACTTTAAGTGGAGTTCCTTATGCAGTTGTAAAAGAACAAGTTCAATATCTTGGACCTGATGGAAAACTTTTAACTCAATCATTAACTGATTTTACACGCAAAAATATTCTTACACATTACCCAACACTTGAAAGTTTCTTTACAGCATGGCAATCAGCAGATCGTCGCCAAGCAATCATTGATCAGATAGACGTAAGTGGAATTCCACTTGAAGAACTTCAAAAACAAGTTGGTACAGAGTTTGATCTTTTTGATCTGGTAATGCACGTTGGTTATGATAAAAAAATGATGAAAAAGAACGAAAGGATAGAAGCTGTTCGTCGTTCAAATTATTTAGATAAATATAGTGGAAAAGCAAGAGAAGTGCTTGAAGCATTACTCCAAAAATATGCAGATGTAACCCTGAAAGATATTGAGAATGTTAGAATTCTCACACTGGAACCATTCCGTTCTATTGGAACCGACTATGAACTTGTTTCATTATTTGGTGGCAAGGAAGGATATTTTAAAACAGTCGATGAATTATTAGATGTAATGTATACCAAATAATATGTTTAGTCCGTCAACAATAAAAGCAATTCAAGATATAATGCGCCAAGATGTTGGTGTAGATGGTGATGCCACACGTTTGTCTCAGATGGTTTGGCTTATCTATCTCAAAATTTTAGATGATGAAGATAAAGCTCTTGAAATACGTAAAGATAAATTTATCCCTACACTTCCTAAAAAATATCAGTGGCGTACATGGGCAGGTCCTCTCGATGGGATGACCGGAGATAAGCTCATTGATTTTGTAAATAATGATTTACTTCCTGGGTTAAGAGATCTTCCTGAATCAGGAAACAAAAGAACCGACCTTACACGTATGGCATTTAAGGATGTTTATAACTTTATGCGCAAAGGTACTTTACTTAAACAGGTTATAAATAAAATAAATGAAATAGATTTCAACGCATCAAAAGATCGTCATGCTTTTAACGACATATATGAACGTCTTTTAAAAAGTTTACAAAGTGCTGGTAATTTCGGAGAAATGTATACTCCTCGTGCTGTAACTCAATTTGTCGTAGAAATGGTAAATCCAAAAGTTGGTGAATCTGTTATGGATCCAGCAGTAGGTACTGGTGGATTCTTAGTTCATGCACTTGAGCATATGCGTAAACAAGTTAAATCAGTTAAAGATGAGCAAAAGATTCAACAGAGTATTCATGGAGTTGAAAAGAAACCGCTTCCATTCATGCTTCTTATAACCAATATGATGCTACACGGCATTGAAGAGCCAGTAACAATGCGTCGTGGAAATACACTCGAAAAACCTATCCGTGATTATACAGATTCAGATAAGGTAGACTGTATTATTACAAATCCTCCATTCGGTGGCACTGAAGAGCCAGGCATTGAATCTAATTTTCCAAAAGAATTTCAAACAAGAGAAACAGCAGATCTTTTTCTTGTATTAATTATGCGCTTACTTAAGAAGCATGGCCGTGCAGGTATGGTTCTTCCTGATGGAACATTATTTGGCGAAGGAATGAAAACGACCCTTAAAAAACAATTACTTGAAGAATGTAATCTTCATACTATTGTTCGTTTACCAAAGAGTGTTTTTGCTCCGTATACTAGTATTGCAACAAACTTACTTTTCTTTACTAAAGGCGAATCAACTAAGGAGATTTGGTATTATGAGCATCCATTACCAGAAGGACAAAAAGCTTATTCAATGACTAATCCTATTAAATTTGATGAGTTTGAAAAAGAAATGAAATGGTGGAATAATCGAGAAGAAAATAATCAGGCATGGAAAGTTTCTATAGATGAAATTATCAAGCGCAATTATAATTTAGACATAAAAAATCCTAGAACCCCTGTTGATGTTCTTGAATCACCAGAGGAATTACTTGAAACATATCATAATAAACAGCAAGAGGTGAAAAAAGTGCTTGAACAAATTCGCACAGTTATCACCGAAGCGCTTTCTCACCATGATACTAAATGATGTAAAAACTATCGCTGATAATATTGATGATTTCATAGAAGTGCCAGATGGAGTAAATCGCCTTCGTAAAGCGATACTTACTTTGGCTGTGTCTGGTAAATTAGTTCCGCAGGATAAAAAAGAAGGAACTGGCAAAGAATTATATAATCAAATTAAATTAGAATATAAAAATAAAAAAAATAATGCAAAAGAATTACTAAGAATAAATGAAGAAGAAATTCCTTTCGATATTCCTAAGTCATGGAAATGGATTAGATTAGGAGAAATAACTAAGGTACAAACCGGTAATCTTGATGCAAATGCTGCCAATATTAATGGCAAATACCCATTTTTTACCTGTGCAAAAGAACCTCTTAAAATTGATAGATTTGCATATGATTGCGAGTGTGTTTTACTTGCAGGCAATGGAGACTTTAATGTTAAATATTATAATGGAAAGTTTGAAGCATATCAACGCACATATATTATCGAGGCAGTTAACGAAAAAATTTTTGTTCCATATATTTATATAATTACTCAAATTCAAGCAGAAAAATATAAAAAAACTTTTCTTGGAAGTGCAATGCCATATATAAAACTTGGATATGTCACAGAAGCAATAATTCCACTTCCACCATTAACTGAACAAAAAAGAATAGTAAAGAAGGTTGAGGAAGTTATGAAGAAACTCGACGAGCTTGAAATTAAGAAAAATGAACGTAATGAAACAAGAAATCGCCTTACTCGTAGTGCTATGCAATCTCTTGGAAAAGGAGAATCGAAAATTGCCCTAAAACAATTAGCCGAATTGGTAAAAACACCTAAAGATATTAAAGAGTTAGAAGATGCAATTTTAAGCCTTGCTGTTTCTGGTAAACTTGTTGCCCAAGATAAAAAAGAAGGGACAGGAGAAGAATTATTTTCTGAAATTCAGAAAGAATTTAAAGAAAAGATAAACAGACGAAGACAAAAGAAAGAAATAGTTGAGACAATATCTTCCGAAGAAATTCAATTTTCTATACCTAAATCTTGGAAATGGATTCGCTTAGGATCATGCATGAATATTTTTTCAGGTGATTCTCTGAGTGTGAAAGAAGCAAAAGAAGGAAAATACTTGGTTTATGGAGGTAATGGTATTGCGGGAAGACATTCAGCTTATAATACAGTAAAAGGAACTATTGTAATTGGCCGAGTAGGTGCTCTCTGCGGAATAGCACATATTGTTGAGTCTGATGCATGGGTAACTGACAATGCATTTATTGTTGAATATCCAGAAAAATTAATAAACAAAAATTATTTTACATTAACTTTAAATCATTTAAATCTAAGATCCTCTCATAGAGGATCTGCCCAACCTGTGATATCAGGAATCAGTGTATATCCAATTATAATGCCACTTCCACCCCTTGCTGAACAAAAAAGAATTGTAAAAAAAGTTGATGAAATTATGGTTTTAGTCAATCAAATTAGAGATATTGTGGGCGATAATAAAACTGGTTCAAAAGGAAGACCTAATAAATAATTTAAATAATACTTGTGGATAACTTATTATATATAATTAAATACCATAATAAACATCAGAAAATAAACGATTTATTAGTTTTTTTATTTACCAAAATGGTAAATAAAAAAGTTGCAGTTTTTAGTAATATTTGTTAATATGAGAATAGTATTTGATAATCCAAAACACGAGGCCCTTGTTAATGATTACAATGCCTTATGTAAAAGATATAACAAAAAAGGAATTGATTATGCTACGGATATTCTGAACACATTAAACATACTTATTTCAGCTGATGCATTATCTGATGTTCCACATAGTTATCGCCCCCACCCATTAAAGGGAGAATATAAAGGATGTTTTGCTGTTGATGTTGATAATAAATATAGAATTATATTTAAACCGAATCATGATGGAGACCCAAATTTTAGAATAGATAATTATAAAAGTATAACATTTATTTTAATAATAGAAATATTTATCAATTATCATTAAATATAAATTTATGGTTTATAATCCAAACAAAGCAATACACCCCGGGTATACCATTTCAAAAGCCCTAGATCGTGAAGGAATGACTCAAAAAAGTCTCAGCGAGAGAACAGGTCTCACAGAGAAACATATAAGTCAAATAATAAATGGAGAAGCTTCCATAACTGTTGAGACTGCACTACTTTTAGAAAATGCTTTAGGTGGATCAGCTTCCTTTTGGGTTAATCTTGAAAAAAAATATCAAGAAACTAGAGCTAGAATTGAAAGAATTTCAATAATTAAAAAAGAAACAGAAATGATTTCTAAATTCCCTTATGCAGAACTTGCAAAACGAGGATTTGTTGAAAAAACCACAAATAACTATAAAAAAGTTGAAAATCTCTGGAGATTTTTTGGGGTTAATTCTTTGTCATATGTTCAGACAACAGAAACTGTTGCTTATCGTAAAAAAAATAATCTAAATATTAAAAGTGAAGTTATTGCAACATGGCTTAGGTGTGGTGAGTTGGAATCTAAAAAAAATGTTCTTCCGGAATATTCCGAAATAAAGCTAAAAGAATCTTTATCACAAATTAAATTACTATCAGTAAAAAAACCGGAAGATTTTTCAAAAGAAGTAATTAAAATTTTAAATCAAGCCGGAGTAGCTTTAGTATATATTCCTCATTTTTCAGGTAGTGGAGTAAGTGGGGCTGTTAGGTGGATTAATAATAATCCTGTAATACAGCTGAGTATTTATAACTCATGGGCAGATATTTTTTGGTTTAATTTATATCATGAATTAGGACATTTAATATTACATGGTAAAAAAGAGAAATTTATTGAGTTTGATAATAAAGAATTATCTATTGTTCAAGAGAAGGAAAAAGAAGCCGATGATTTTGCCAGTGATAAATTAATACCAGAAGAAAACTATATAGATTTCTTAAAGAAGCCATTAACAAGAGATGGCGTGATTAATTTTGCAAAAAGTTTAGGAGTTCATCCTGGCATCGTTGCTGGTAGGTTGTGTCATGATAAAAAAGTTCCATGGAATATGGTATCTAGTTTAAGACCTAGGTTAAAATTTGCATAAAAATGAAATATTTGTTTACAGATAATTTTCCACTTATTACAACCGAAACAGAACTTCAGACATTAATAAAAAAATATTCCAATTATGATAGTTATTATGTTGCAAGCGGATCAATAAAAGAAAGGAAAAATAAATTTGATTCTCTTTATCAAAAATATTACCAATATGCTGACAGTAATTTCTTAAAAGAAATTAAAAAAAAGTTTCATCAAAGAACATGGGAAATGTATCTTGGTTGTGTATTACTGGAAAAAGGAATTACTTTTTCATCTAAAGACATAGGTCCTGATATTCTAATTGAATATGAAGGTAAAAAAATTTGGATTGAGTGTGTTGCTTGTGAAAAGGGGAAAGGAGAAGATAGAGTTCCAGAAACAATTACTGGTATTGTTCAAAATGTTCCAAGTGATGAAATGCTTATACGAATTGCATCTGTTTTAAAAGAAAAGTATGAAAAGTATAAAAAGTATATAGAAGATGGAATAGTAAAAGATTCTGATCAATTTGTTATAGCTGTATCTAGAGGTGCTCTTGATCATGTTGATGCTTCAATCCCGTTGATACTTAGGGCGGTATTTGCTGTAGGTTATCAAACTATATCTCGCCCGATAAATGGTGGACCATTAAAATATGGATGGAGCACAATTCCTTTTATATTAAAGAAAAATGGAAGTAAGGTTCCTATGACTTTTTTCCTTGAAAAAGAACATGAGGGTATAAGTGCCGTTATGTACACAAAAAATACCGTACTAAATCATTCAGAAATTTTAGGTGAAGACATTGTACTTGTTTATAATGAATTGGCAAAAAATCCTTTACAAAAAGGAGTTCTAGATTTTTTCAAAAATTATAAATGTGACGAGAATGGCAATATAAGTCTTTAGTAAAATTATTCTTCCGTTAACCCATTTTCTAAATTTTTAAGTATTTGAAAATACTCATTAGTAAAATGATATTTACATGCTTCTATTTCAAGATCCATACCGCTACCACCATAGATTTTCATTGAATCTAAATTACAAATGCTGTTTATATATTCATCTTTAGCTTTTTGTGCCTTTTCTACCTGTATAGGTAAATCAGTTAGAAAATCCTTACCACCATAAACAAATGATACTGGTCCTGTTTGAGTTGTTATTATTTCCCTTAAACGTATAGGAGCTTGAGTAATGAGTTTATCAGCAAGAGCATCTGCTTCTTTATTTGTTGCCTCTGTTAAATTATGTAAACAAACGTATCTATCGCTAGTGTTTATATCTGGACACATAGAAATATCATCCATAAACATACTACTTTTCTCTGGTGCTATAGCAATATTTTGAGAATGTTTATAAGCAAAAGATAAACTACCAATGGTTATTACTAATAGAATTATCCAAACTAAATATGTTATTTTTTTGTTCATAAACTATTTTTTATAAATAATAATACTAAAGTGGCATAGGTGGCATTTCTTCTTCTGGTGTGTTGTCAATAATATTTACTGCTTTATCATAAAGGTGATAACAATAATTTGCTTCGCTTTGTGAAAGATAAGCACACCACCAAGTAGGTTCCTTATTATCTTTTAATAAAAACATTAAAATCATAGTGGCTACAATACCAATCAAAACACCCTCTATAATATTGTTTTGTTTTTCAGTCATATTATTTTTTGCTTTTAAAAATCTTGTTACCAATTTTAAATAAAACAAAAACAATTAATGTATTTACAGCTAAACTCATAACTCCACTTATTAACCCAGAAGCTCCAATTTCTGATCCTTTTGCTAACCATGGAGAAATAAATGATAAAAATGCTATTACTCCTAAAACTATTTTTTGCCATTTATAAAGTGATTTCATAAAAATATAAATTAAAATTAAAACAAAAATCCCACCACATGGATGAGAACTTTCGTTCTCCATATATCTTTCGATATACGGCCGTTCAAGACAAGACCACATGATGGGGTTTTTATCTTGAACGGACTTATTCACCATGCCAATAATTACTTATTGGTTTAGGCTACTCAAATATTAAATTGTATTTATATAATATCACATTTAATTTAAAGATAAAATCAGAGTAACTTTGAAGTAAAACGCTCATGAGTCTTTGAAATAACATCTAGTGAATAAAGCAGATCTCTATCACTCATTTTGCTCATATCTCGTGCCTGGAGCTCGTACATAAGCTTCATGGCAACATTACCCATTTCACCAGCTAATTGGGCCACAGCGAGCTTAAAACCGAGCTTATTCTCGATTAATTGAGGAACACGAGCTGTGCTAGGAGAAAAGCCAGATTCTAAGGCAATCTGCTGTTTTGTCTTGCTCTCATTCATGATCCCGTAGGCATATTTTACTTGGCGTATAGAGGGGTGTTTTTTCATAATTTTTTATAGATTTATCATAATAAAATTTTTTTGCTTCTTTGCAGGTACCACTACTTTTTTATTAAATAACATGGGGACAGTGGCTGAAGGGGTAACCCCCTCGAGCAACTAACGTTCGTAAAAAGCGGCGGCGGCGAATTTTTAAAAAATAAATAAACAAAAACTGACATTGTGATTTTACACTAAAGACAATAAGTGATTAATTTCTTTCGTTGTGGTCTCTAGATCTCCCACAGCTTTAGCCCAATTATATGTTCGAAACGCATCCTGCCAAGCGAGCAGATAAATTTGGTGAAAGCGACCTGTCCCTATTTCTGGGAAGTCGCTTTTGTTTTATGTTCTAAGATTGTATAATTAAATTATGAAAAAGTATATATCTATTGTATCTTTATTGCTCATATTAGTTCCATCTATTGCTTTAGCTTCTTGGTGGAACCCATTGACTTGGTTTAATAATTGGAATTTTAAAAAAGAAAAAGTTGAAGAAGTAAAAATTAAAGAAGAATTAGTTGAAAAAACAGAAGCAGAAGAATTCACAATTAAAAAACCTTTTATAAAAAACGACATATCTAATGCAAACAAGATTACCTGTGTTTATTCTCAAACATTAAGCAGTGGGTATAAAAATAATGAAATTTTCTTTAGTGTAAACAAACCGGAAAAAACTCCAATGGTCTTAACTTTTAGTGATTTTAAATCTACTATGAACGAAGATGAAATCCTTTCTATTATAAACACCTCAAGAGCTTCAAATATATCAGATGAAGTCATTCTGGCTTATTTAAACAGTAAGGGATTTGTTATAAATGAAAATGGAAATATAATAGACACTAATTTGAATCCAAAGCTAAGTTATTTAGACGCAACGAAACAAATAACAACATCATCAATTACAAAAATATTAGATGACCAGAATAGATTTGTTTTTATGGAAGGATCAGGTAATAACTATATAACAATCCATACTATTTACAAAAAGAATGGAGTGTCTACATATTCAAAAAGTGTAGATTTAATGGGGACTCCTTATGGAACATTGTCAACGGGGACATGTATTGGTTTCTAAAAAAGCGATATTTTTGCTAATAAACTATTAAAAAAGAAATAAGAATCAAACATTAAAGAAGTAAACTAAAACCAAAAATAACAGTAGACCTTCAAATATGAAAACTCAGGAAAATTAATTAAATACTTGCATAGTTTTATTGATGTGATATAATACTAGTATAAATACGAAAAGGGGTCCGAACGGCTAATTACCTAAGGCACCCTTTTCTTTTTGTCTAATTAAGAAATCTTTTCTTTTATATCTTTATCGTCTAAATAAGCAAAATAATTATTAGATAGTTTTTTATATAAAGATGATCTATATTGTCTGTTTGGAAATAATATTTTTTTAAATTTATTTTCTTCAATTAAAAAATCTACCAATAATTTATAGTCTCCATCACCTGAAACTAAAACAATTTTATCAAAATCTTTTCTTTTATATATCTTTTTCATTATTTCAAATACAATATCAGTGTCTACATTGCCTTTCTTTTTACCAAGCATTATAGAATTGTGTTGTTTGAACACTAATATAAAACCAGCTTTCTGTATTTCTGAATATATTTCTTGATTTACTTCTTGAACATAACCCAAAAAATAATAAGCTTCTTTTATCTCATATTTTTTCTCTAGATAGATTTTAAATTTACTTAGATTAATTTTCCAAGGATTATCGCTTAGAGTTGTCCCCATATGAAGATTTTGTCCGTCTATAAAAGCTAGATTATTTTCTATTTCATTCATTTAAATATTTTAACATGGTTTTAGGTAAAACTATAAATATTTAATTATAACTCCTCGAACATCATCCCAAGTCCAGATACTGGGGTCAGCTACTATTTATAATAAAATAAATTTATGCCAAAGAAAAAAAGGACTAATATTGGTGGATATTTTTATTGTGTGTTAAACAGAGCAAGTGCACGTGTTCATTTTTAAAGACTATTGATTATCTAATACCGTGAAGAAATTTGGATTAGAACAGACATTAAGAATTGTGGGAAGGCCAAAGAATAGTGGCTGACCCCAATTACTAAAAAAGGTTCCTGACACCTTTTTCTGGCTGTTTTCTGGTGAGAGGGTATTTTGCACCCAGGTACTTTGTGTTTATAATAAAAAATATTACAATATAAAAGAGATAACATTAATTTTAAAATATATTTCTAAGCTAAAGAAATTATTTTCTATAAAATTATGAAAAAAGATAAAAAATATATCAAAAAGATAAGCTTCGTTTGTGCAATTATAATTTTTATTATTGTTTGCGTTGTTTTATTGCTAAATACTCGTGCTAATAAAAAAGAAGAAATACCTAGCGGGGAAGAGTTTATGCAGGATTATGAAGGAAGAGATTTTGAAAAGGAAGTAACGATGGCTTATATTGATAATTATCAAATAACTCTGACTAAGAATGATGAATATGATCTTTTTATGTTCCAAAGCATCAAAATAGAAAAAGACAGAGAAATAAAATTTGAAGCTGAGACTCAAAAATTCTTTCCAATTTATGGATTTATGAACGATAAGGATAAATTATATGAATCATTTTCTAGTGTCGAAGATTTTATAAATAAATCTTTAAGGGACATAACAGGAGATGGTATTCCTGATTTATCTTTCGTTGGCTATTCCGGAGGGGCAAACTGTTGTAATACTTCTTACATAATAGAATTAGGGGAAGACGATGTTTCTGTTTTGTGGAATTCGGAGTCTTTCGATATTGATAGTATGGCTTCATTATATGATGACAATAATGATGGTATATGGGGGCTGAAAACTTTAAATCAAATGAGTTGGGTTACACTTCCAGTAGATGCTCCTTTTGCAGAGATGTATCTTGATTATGATAAAAAAGAAAATAAATATATACCAAATCAAGATAAAATGCGCAAACCAAAACCCACTAAACTAGAAATGGAAAATATTGCATCGCAATGCACATTTGAACAAGTAGATCTCATTGTAAACGACAATATAGTTGGTAAAAAGTTTTCTTGTAATGACGAATTCCGTGTTCCTTGGTCTTATATGTGGAAATTAGTTTTTTCTGGAAATGTGGGATCAGCCAGAGAGTTTCTAGATCTAATCTGGAGAGATAATGATGAGTGGGAATCAAAAGAAGTCTTTTGGAAACAATTTAAAGAGCAAGTTGAAATAAATCCATACTATAAATATCTTTCTCCTGGCTTAATAGATTTAGATAATCTATATTAAAGCGACAAAAAAGATGAGGGTGAAGGAGAAAATAATTTGGGTAAGTTATTGATGGAAATAAGGGAAGATTTATTGGGGGATGATAAATGAATTTTCTTATTTTAGAGCTTAGGGTTTGCGTGCTTTATTAGAAAAGTTATTCTTTCTATAGGTATTAAAAATAATCCTAATTGGTGTATAATAAAAAATGGTTCCTGACACCTTTTTCTTAATAAAAAATGGTTCCTGACACCTTTTTTTAAAATTAATTTTTTAAAAAGTATATCTATTGATTATTAAGTTATAATATAAAACATGAATAAAGAAAATAAAATATATAAAATAATAATTTGGGTGTTAGCATTATTGTTACTTGTTACCATATATTTGGTTGTGACTAAGTCACTGAATAAGTATCTTTGTGTAGATGAGCACAACGAAACATCTATACCCGCATTGTTAGATGATGAAAAAGAAGAAGAAATAAATAATGAGGATGAGATAGAAGTGGTGACGGAACAAGAAAAAGGTAGTAATGAGCTAGTTAGAAAAGAAGATAGGGTTTTGTATTTAAAATTAGATAATGGTAAAGAAAAGATAATTCCAGATGTAATAGGAGAAGATGATATTTATCCTGTTTCTGGTGTCTTCAGTTATAATCATTCAAGCGAAACTCGTATTTATACATACGATAAGTTATACAAAGATATAAATTATTATGGCGTTGAAGTAGAATCTTACACAGGACAAGCCTCTAATAATTTTTATTTATTAGTTAATAAGGCTAATGGGAACCAAATAACTTTACCTTCTGAGAAAATAGTTATCTCTCCTGATAAACAAAGGATAGTTTCTTATAATTCTGATATTTCTGGATTTAGCGATAGTGGGTTTAGAATTTTTTTACTAAAAGAAAGTGGAAATATAATCTTTGAATATGCGGAAGCTCCTCTAGGCTGGGGTCCTTATGGTGTTAAGTGGATAAATAATACAGAGATTCAATTTGAAAAATACGACTTTTCAAAAGATGAGGTTACTGGCTTTGTTAAATATAGGTTAAAAGATTCTTTTGGCCAAAAAACTTGGGAAGAGGTTAATTAGAATTCTAACCTCCGATAAACATCATTAATACAGAAAAAGCGATACCGACTAAAAATGATAAGGCCGAGTGTTTTTGGTCGTGCTCTCTTGCTTCGGGTAGTAGGTGAGATGCAGAAACGAATATTAAAACTCCGGCAACAAAGCCAAGCATTAATCCCAAAAATGAATCACTCAATTTATTGATAATAGGATAAGCAATAAGAGCACCAATCGGCGTTGTTAAAGCGGCCACCAAAAAGGCATAAAAGAGGGCTTTCTTTTTCTTAAATCCACCTTTGATTAAAAATGAATAGGTGATAACCCCTTCAGCAAATTCATGAATAACTAAACCAACCCCCGATAAAAAACCAGTTAAAATACTTATGCTAAATGTAACAGTATAAATAATACCATCCATAAAAGAATGAATTCCTATACCTTCTATAGCAGTAAAGCCAAAAGCTAAATCTTTGTGTTTCGCTCTTTCTTTTATTAGTCTATTACTAAAGAACATAAACAAGAATCCAGCTAAAGCCGAAAAACCCGCGTATTTATTTTTAGCAAAAGCTTGGGGTAAGGCCAAAATAAGAGGGGAGGTGATCAAAACTCCAGCGGCAAAACA
>JAGVVH010000073.1 GCA_019135895.1 Bacteroidota bacterium
AATTTAATCCTATGCGATCGCCAAGTGGAATAGGGTCTCCTGTCTCATAAAAAAGACCCCCACGGTTAATCAATGCATTAAGTTGATATAAAGTACCCGATCCCATCCCCCCATAACTTACAGCCAAAATAACAGCTGCATCTTTGAGACCATCTTTATTTAAATCACCAAGAGAAAAATCAATAATGTAAACATACATATTATCATCGGGGGCGGTCCTCTCAAACTCGCCATGATTCAATTTTACAGTACCTTCGCCATGAGGTAATGTATAATTCGTGTTTGAGAACACCTTTCCTTCGGTGGATTTTAGTCTCATATTCCTTTCACTAATAACTTTTTCATCATCAATTTCGGAGTTATCATTGTCAGATGATGAAAAATTCGGGGGGGGGGTAGATACCTGAATTTCCACTTTTCCCACTTGTTCTGGTGAAGACAGAGGAGTGGATAAAACATTCTTACGGGACGAGTCGACAAACCCTAATGCAATATAAAGACCAAAAATCATTCCTAATGATTGCATAACACAAGTTAAAAAGATTTTTGTTTTACTGCTGTCGATATTAGAAGAGTTGGGCATTATATGTAATTGGAGTGATTTACCAATTACTCCACCCAATCCGCCAAACACTATATAAAATAGAGTAAAATTGATAATTTTAAGAGATAATGTCTGAAGTCCAGCATTCTGATCCCATATGATATACAGGCCTAATATAAATAGTCCGATAAAAATCGAGAACCCAATAGGGCCAAAATTCAAGATCTGTAAAAATCCATCATCCGATTCAGTTTTATTAAGGCTTGCTTTATCTGACATGGCATCAAATTTCTTAAATTTCCATCTTTGTTAATATCAATGTTTTTTAAAATAGGTTTAATGAATAGAGGAAACCGTCTCTTTCAACCATTCATCAATTTTCTGAACTTCCTGCGACTCTTCGACTTTAAGTGCGGCTATCTTAGACTCGCATTCAACATCTTTTTGCTTCAGTGTAGACAAGTCCTTGCTGTCCAAACATTTCATCCAGGTATCATCGTTTCTTAACATTACAACTTCTTTTTGCTTTAACAAAAGGAGGATATAACTTTACAGAAAGGAAATACAGCCCAACGGACAGGAAGATAAAAATAATGAAAGGGTTAACATATTGATTTGGAATTTCAAATGCGAATATCCAAGAAACAATAAATATTAATATATAACCTGCTGCCTGCAGTATGCTTTGATCTCCAATTTGCTGCGCCTCATTTGACGCTGCATCAGCTCGTTGATTAATTGTTTGGCGCATTCTCCCGATAAGTTTTTCCCGTTCATCACGAATCTGCTGTTCTTTTTCTTTGAATAAAGTTTTCATTACACTTTTTTTCTGATTTGCATCTTCGATCAATCTGGTAACAGTAAAATTAACACGGCAATTGGGGCAGAATGCCGAAGTCAGAGGAACATCATGCCTGCAAGCAGGACATTTTATTACCAGACTTGCTGCGCATTTTGAGCAAAACATATCTCCTTTTTCCGCAGGGGTTCCACAATGGGGACAGGGAAATCCAATAAGCTTAACTTGTTTATAGTCAGGACTGAAATTAATTGACGCATTGCAATATCTACAGTTTTTATCCTCTTTCTGGACAGGGCCACCGCAGTTTGGACAAGTAAGAGATGACAAGACCATATAATTTTACCTTTTTAGACAATTTCTAGCTATGTAAACAATGTTTTTATCTATTGCATCAAGATATGTGCTCATTTTTTCCAAGGTCACTTTGATTTTTGAAAGAATATCTCCAAGGTCATCGATTCTCTCAAGTTTCGATAATATTTCGTCCTGCTTTTTACTTGCAGAAAAGCTTGCGCATTTCTGTTCATCAGCACAAAGATAACAATCGATTTCTCTTATAGGAAATGAACCAAAACATTTTTTTAGATCAGATATGCCTCCTGACTTAATTTCTTCTGTAATACCTATATCTAGTTGCCTGCCGCAACTGAGACAAAATCGAGTACCATCTTGGATTGGATTATTGCAATAAGGACATTGTGCCATAATTTACACCTTTCTGTTTCTAACATAGCGAGACGTGCTTCTTTAATAAATTAATATCATTTTTAGAACAAAATTCTTCATTATATTGAATAAATAATAAATTTAAATTATTTAAAACTTGCTGCTATAATATCAATCTGACGTATTAAAGATTCTGTTGTTTCTGTAAGTCCGTTTTTCTTTATTTGGAAATATTTTAATTCATTAATATGTGTATTTTTTCTAATACTTATTCGTATTAGATAACATTATATTTCCATTTTATTGATTGAATCTCCGTTTCTTTGCGTTGTATTTCCCCATAAAGAAAATTTCTTTTTTCTAAAAGGGGTTTTTTTTTATTATTAATTCTTTCCATTTTTGTCTCGTAAGTTCCTCTTTTTATACCTACATAAATTCCACAACACATATAGAAAAAAAGAAAGCCCGGAAATATAGTGAAAATTCCATATACTATACCGTAAAAAGTACTATTTTTTACCCAGGCAACAAATATACCGAAAATTATTGCTGCAATAGGAGTTACAAAGACGTTCAGTATAGCAGCATCGAGATTAGGGGCGGAACCTATTTCTATATTAAGTTTATTAATGGTGGTGTCTAGTTCGTCAATTTGGCGTCTAAATCCTAATGCCTCATCAGCAAGTTTTGCTATTTTCTGTGGTGCAAGCTCTTTTTGCCTAGTTGCCTCTACGAAATTAGCCCCACAATGAGCACAATGCAAACTATCAAGCCCTATCTCCGTTTTGCAATTAGGACATATTTTAAATAACTTATCACCGCAATTATTGCAGAACCTATTTTCTTTATTATTGTCAGTGCCGCATTTCTGGCATATAGTTCCTGCCAAGACAAATTTTTGCCTGTCATCTGATAAAACAATTCTCGAACCGCAATGACTACATGCCTTACTTGTATCAGCAATACTTGCCCCACAATTAGGGCAGTCTAGGGCTTTGACTTGTACCACTCATGCCTTCCTTTTATTTTTTTTTACTTGCCGCTATAACATCAACCTGGCGTGATAAAGATTCTGCTGTTTCCCTAAGTCCGGTCTTATTTATAGATGACTCGTCACTGCAATTTTTTGCAGAATCGATGAAACTATTGACTTGTCTTACGAAATTAAGATACTGAGGATTATCTCCAATAATTTGAATACTGGGGAGGGAATATGATATTTTTTCTCTCAAAGATTTTAATGATTGAATAAACACTTTTACATCCTTTGTCACTTCTGCAATACTTGATAACCTCGATTCCTCCGACTGAAGCATGACAGCCAATTGTTCAGGTGTTTTAACTTCGGGTGAAAAAGTTTTTGAATCCCTTGAAGCGATGACAGCAGTAGTATAAAGGCCGATATTAGTGATCAAAAACAGAAAAGTTATAAAGATCTGTAGTGCTAAATGATATCTGTTTATCCAGGAATTATCGGAGGTAAAGGAGCTGGATAGCAAAATTATCAAGCTAAGTCCTATATAAGAAAACACTGTTATGCCTAATGCAGGTATTACAGCCGCCGATCTATCGCCTTGTATGGCGGAATATAAAACTGCTTGTATACCTCCACCCAAATAACCCCATGCAAGAGCGGCAAGAACTTCAACCCAGAGAATTTTGAACCAGAAATACTCAGATCTATGTTCGGCAGGTATTACGAGAAGAGGCAGTATCACAATTGTGATAGCTGTTATTAAAAATCCCACGATTGATGCTTTTGATATTTTATCAGTTTTCATATAAATTATATCTTATCCAGTATTTCCTTTTTCTTTGCCTGAAATTCCTCAGGTGTTATCAGCCCCGCATCCAACAATTGCTTTGCTTTCTGCAGCCTGGCCATGTCATCGTCCGCTTTTTGCGAATCCTGCACTTGTGGTTTAATATCCATGGACTGTCCCATTTGCTGGCCTAAGGGCACTCCAGCGCCAAGTCCAACTCCTAATCCAAGTCCGCCCGCCATGATGCCACCGGCGGCACCGCTGTTTTCTGCGGCTTTTTCCAACGTGTCGAAAGTCCTCATGGTAACATATGCCTGCCCAACTTTAGCCTGACTAATTTGTTCGATTTCCATCCTCTTGCCAAGAATTTCCTGGAATTTTTTTAATTCATCTTCCGGAATCGAAATGCGTTCTATGTTAAAATTGATAATCTCAATGCCGAAACGTTTAAATTCTGGGCTAATTACTTCCATGGCCAGAGATGACAATTCGTCAAGTTTAGTGTTTATATCAAAAACTGAAACTCCGCCGGTCACAAAGGAATTGGCAACAATATTAGACAGCTTTTGAACAATCTCGCCAATAAAATATTCATGAACTTTTGTACTGTCCGCATCGGGAAGCGATCCGACAATTTGCTTCAGAAAACTCCTGCTGTCTTCTATCCTTATGCCCCATAAACCAAAAGCACGAATGCTCACGGGGTAATTATACTTGGGTTCAATTATTGGAATGGGAGCTCTCGTCCCCCATTTCATATTTCTTTTAACGGTTTTGTTTACATACCAAACTTCCGCAGTGAACGGGGTATCGCCTCCGAAAGGAAGGTTTATAAGCTTTCTTAAAAGAGGTATATTAGCGGAGGAAAGTGTATGCGTACCCGGTCCGAAAAGGTCAAAGACCTGTCCGCCCTTTACAAACAGTGCTTCCTGACTCTGATTTACGATTAGCTGAGAACCGAGTCGAAGTTCTTCGCTAGGGAACTTCCAGACAAGAATTTCGTCGGATGGGGAATCAAATTTGATACGATCAATGATTGCCATATGACAGCTCCTAACTTAGCTGAGAATAATGTGGAGAAAATAGTTAAGTATTGCTAATTATTTTTTATTACTATAGGTAATTATTAAT
>JAGVVH010000536.1 GCA_019135895.1 Bacteroidota bacterium
AATGCGGCTGACGGTTTTTCTAGCATAAGTCGATTACAAAAGACGAGCAGTATTTGATGGGTTCCATCCGAAAAAACAGAGTTGGGCGGGGATTCGATCCGGGCGGGGAATAAACAAAACGAGAACCGCGAACGCCGTCTTGTCTTTTTCTGGAGTCATTCATTTTACACTTGGTCTATTGCGGGTGGCCATCACCACGAAGACCCTGTGGTTTCTTTTTACAGTTAACATCCAGTAGAATGGACTCAATACGCGCGTCGCAGTTTCTCGTTAGCTGTAATCTAATACGGTCTGCGCTTAAAGTCAAGCCTGGAGTGTTTACAGCCTGGAGTGCTTACAGCCGGAGGATGGAAAAGCAAACGCCGGGCAGGGGGATGATGCCGGTTAAATTCCTAAATTTATGAATAAAAATGGCGGAGAGAGCGGGATTTGAACCCGCCCGGTATAATTAATTACTCTTTAATATCATATACTTGTAGCGTCGTAATGGGTTAAGGTTAAAGGAAAGTTAAAGGATCATTAGATATTACTAATAAATTTTCTATGATTTTTCATTTTAAGTCAAGTAGGCAGTCTTCTCCACATACCAAGATGGCATTTATTTTAGCCGTTTACGAACGATTCGCTTCAAATTATCGCTATTGCTTATTTTTACGTGTCTTCTTCAAGGGGATTTTTCGTTCATTCAACATCCTGCTTGAATCAGACTCAACAATTACCTTAGCCTCTAAACCTGTTATTTGACCCAATTGGGCAGTTGGAATATATGATATAATTAATGACGTTTTTTCTTTTGTTCTTATTTCCGAAAAGTCTCTACCTCCACTAACAATTGTCGTATAACCGTTTCGGCTTCCTGCCTGAATATAAAGCCGCACTTTTTTACTAGCGAAGTAACGGAACAACTCCTTCTTGTTTATTCCCGTGAAGTTATGTTCATATAAATTGATATTGCTATAAAAAGAAAAATTCGCAACGTAAGGGCGTTCACAAAATACAACCATCTTCTCTAATAATTCATCTGTATTTTGAATATGCCATTCAATGTCTATAATTAAATCTGATATGTCACCATTGTTTCTAATTTTGGGTTCACCTAAGGTAAATACTGTATTATCAACTATGAATTGTAAGACATCATCAATATTTCTTTTACTTTCTCCGAGTTCATCCATATTTTTTATGGCAAGGTTAAGAAGAGTTCCTTTCTCGAAGGCAATGCTAAGTGAATTCTGGTTTTTCACTATTTTTTCTAAAACATTTTCTCTTTCGTTAATTAGGTTTCTGTATTGTCCCGCTTTTTCACTCTTTAGTTTGGTAGATAAATTTTCCAATTCATTCAATAGTCGTATATTCTCTATTTGCAGAGAAGCTATCTGATCTCTTCTTTTGTTGTCTGATTTTATTTCATTTATTTTTTTCTCCAATATTCCGATATCAACGTTTGCCTTAATATTGATACGGAATATCGTTGTCTTGTTTTCGAGAAGGCTGATATTTTCAGAAAGCACTTTTGTTTTTACTATAGCTGACGCATAGGTTCGTATTTCATCCTTAGTAACTTGACTTTTCTGAACTACGGTCTCGGATTCAAGATATGTTCCAATCTGTTCAACAGCCAGAAGCTTTGCATGTTCAAGCGCAATTCTTCTAGCATCGGCTTTAGTATCGCGGTCACCCATGACATACTCGCCAGTAGTTTCAACTTCATAAGTTTCAGCAAAAACGAACGAAGGATATAATGAAATGAGAATTAAAATGACTAAGAATTTTTTCATTATTTAAAATTCTCTTTTTTAATATTTACACAGCTATAATGAATAAGATCAAAAAAACCACTCATTTATTAACGAGACACGAGTTATGTAATCAATGCTGCGACACAACCTCAGAAAGTTTAATGGTGCTTTGAATGATGTAAATGTTAAGAACTAAAAAATATCTTCCTCTTTCTTTTTTATTTGTCAATATTTTTTGTTTGCAATATTACCCCATCATTCATCAAAATACCCTGAACTTCTTTATCTTCAATGCCCAAGTATCGCATCGTAATCGCGGGGCTCGAATGATTGAACCGTTTGCAGAGTAATTCAAAGCCAACGCCATAGACCGTTCTTTGAACGTATCCCCATGTATTACGCAAATGGCTTAAGGATCAAGGATTGCTGTCTGTGAAAGACCTGTGGGTGAACATTCACGACCCGGCTACGGCGTCCTGAGCGTAGCGAAGGATCATCTCTGTGAACCGCTTGGTGCGGACCCGCATGCTAGGTGGTGTGGGCTGGGGGAGAAAAAACCCGGCTACGCGATTGGGCATTTATATTTTTGACTGTTTCGTCTTCAACAAATCTTTGTATGCTGTATGGAGGTGCTTTTCAAACTTTTTGAAATCGTCAACTACAACACAATAACAACCAATATTTTTACCATGCAAACATGAATAGGCGCATAATCTTATAATGCCGGTTCCTGATTTCTTACCTTCAACTTTTCCATCTGGATTATTCAGATGGTTGTGTAGCCTTGCGCCTAAAGACTTATCCTTGCCCCAATATAATGGGTAAACAGCATCAAACATAGGTTTAAATTCCTCTTCTCTGCTCAGCTTGGCTGCACCTTTAGATGTAGCTTCAGCGAATAGAGCTTTTGCTTCTGCCGAAGTTAACCTTACAAAAAAACCATATACAGCACCGGGCATGATGCTTTTTCTTTTGTTATTAGCCTCGTTCTTGAAAGAACCGAATGCATGACACTTCTTACAACCTGCTGGGCTTAACTGTTTTGATACTAACGCAATAATTTTTTTCATAATATTTAAATTCATATATAAAAGGCTTAACGACGAAATCACACAGAGCGCAGCGATCTGGTGGATTGATTTTGCTATGCGTTCATTAAAATACTACCCATATGTTCATAAAAAGCTGTTACCTATGTTCCCGTTCACTCATCAGAAAATCGAACGATCGCACATCTTCTGGCACTGCAAGTGCATTGCATGTGCGAGTAAAGATATCCCAAGCATATAACTGACAGTGAACTTGTAGAATTTGGTATGCTTCTTGAGTGGCGAAATTATCGTAATCATTGACCAACAATGAACTTGGGTGCACAAGTTTTGAAAATAACTTAAAAAGGGATTTATGTTCATCTTTTTTATCGAGTTCTTTGGCGATCGATGCCGTACTTGGAATGGACTTTAGTTCTTTAAGACTATGTTTGTTCAATAGTTGGCGAATCTTTACTATCTCTTCCTTGAGGACAGCATGTTTCTCAGGGTTTTCGCCATTCTTTTGAATCCCTAATATACCTTCAAGAAGTTCGATCTTATCTGTCGCAACTTCAGCTTGCCATGTACTAAAGTTTGCTGGAAAGGCTATCATATATTCGGTTCGAAGCCGCAATTCATAAAGGTTTCGAGTAGCAAGTGCGAGGGCAGAGACATGGCCGTCAACGTTTTCAGAAGCAATGTGCAAATAGTTTGCGGCAGCCCACAGAAGTCGATGAAGAATGACCGCCTTTGCGGTTCGTTCAATGTGGTTTGGAATCCATTTCCCAACACGACGAAAGTGCAATTCCATTCGCTTAAGAATCGCAACAACCTTATTTGTGTTGCCAATGATGATGTGATCGTTCAAGTGTTCGTTGGTCATGATTATCTCTGCATAACGGGCGAGTGTGGATGCGCAACTCACGTACGGACGCGGGCAGCACGACCGTACAATCCCGGATGGCCACTTGAAAATCCCCCACTTGTGGCCACTTGAAAATCCCCCACCTTCAGGTTGGCAGAACGGGTTTTTATTTAGTTGTTTTTCCTTTCTAATGCAAGCCTTTT
>JAGVVH010000176.1 GCA_019135895.1 Bacteroidota bacterium
CATATGTTCGCGGCGTAGCCCTAGAAACCGATGCCAACCTGCCATTATATCCATCTGAGTATCCATCTTGAAGTCCTGAAGTGTATCCATCAGACTCGCCTACTCTATAACCGTCATCATGTCCAACTGAATATCCTTGATTATAAGCATTATCTAAATCTTCTTGAGTGAACTCTCCACCGCCGACTTCAATACTTTCAATTTCACTGCGGAAATTTTGAGCATTAATACTTCCGCTTGTTCCTTTAATATTTCTTATTCCACTCGCAATATCTTTAAGGAAATCACCTAAGTTATTATTCTTTGCCATTAATAATCACCAGTCAATGCTGTTATTATTGCTTGTTCAATTACTGTATCTACTTCACTTTTTGTGTAATAGTTATCTAAACTTGAAGATTCACCTTGCTCACCTTTGGGACCTTTTAGATTGCCTTTATATTCCCAATAAGCATACTGTTCTCCGATCTCAATACACTTATAATAGTTTCCATTGGAATTATTAAGATAGTAATCACCTAAATCAACCTCTTGTACTAGTTCTTTATTACATATGATTGGCTCTTCAATCCCACTAACATCTAAACCATCAAACCAACGAACACCATCAGTTTCTGCTGTATTAGGAATTCTATCTTTAATTGTCTCAATTAAACTAATAAATTCCGATATACCAGCCGGTCCAAAATTGAATACTCCAAGCACATAATCAAACACACCTTGACGCTCTTCAATTGGCGTATCTTTAACCGGTGCTTCATCAGTAACTAAGAGTTCCATCTCAGTATCTTCTAACCCTGCTTCAATTCTTAAAATAATGTAATATCGCAATGGAGTAGCTGGCTTTAGAGCAAGTGAAGTGAAGCATTAAAGACAGTCTCATCAACGACATCAACTCTAAATCCCTGAATTACTAAAACACCAGTAGTTAAAACGATTAATTCTGATGTGGATTGAACTAATTGACATCCATAAAGTCTACCATTTTGTCTACCTAAAGCATGGAAGTTTAAAAGTGCTCCGCTTCGTGGATATTGAATCGTTCTTTGTTTTTCTAGTAGTGTTAAACTCATAGAATCTAGTTGCCTCCTATAATCTTGTAAATCCGATACACATAAATGTCGATGTCAGTTGCTTCAAGTACTCCGCTTAACTTGTTTACATTTTCGCTACTGAAATAATTGAAGTTGATAGGAATGAAGTAACTGATGCTTAGAGTTAAAATGTTTGAGCTATAAGCGAATCTGTGCCTATGGTATTGAAAGCTAATACCAAGAGCACCATCATTGAAAACGGTGTTTACATTTTCAAAATCCCAATACTCATCAACTTTCTTTCTTTCGATTTGAAACTCGGTGTATGCATAGTCGTAACGTGAGCGATAGTGAACTTCTAAAATATCCCCTTCAGCAATTGCTTCTGAAAGAGTAATTGTTTGATTTTTACTTCGCTTGGCGTTTGCATGAGTATCCGCTGAGAATAGGAGTCTTTTTCTTTCAACAATGTCAGTCTTTGTTCCATCAACCACTTCAATTTTATTTGTTGTTCCATTCTTTTGAATAAATACACCATTTATGGTTGATGCATCTAAGGCATGTTCAGCTTCTTCAGCAAGTCTAGCATGATCAATTGTATCGCTTAACAAAAGGTTATATCTTGGAGTAATGGTTGCATTTGAGCTATTTTTTAATACATGAAATAAAAGCATACGATAAAGACCGTTTGGTGTGCTTATTAAATTATCACCTTCAGTTATTTGGGGATAGGCACTATCAGAATAGGTTGCTTTAAATGATACTACTTCATCAGTTGGATCACGTAAATCTATCTCAGCATAAATAGAGATGTATTTTGTTGCTGTTCCTAGTGAAGTTAGATCAAACTCAACATTCTCACCAGGCTTTATCTCAAACTGACGTCCGTAGGCTATTCCCATCCCGCTTGAAACAATAAGCTTTTTTGTTGTGTTGTTATAGGTTGTACTAAACTCATTATGGACATCTTTAATTACTCCATTTACACCTTTGGAAAGATGAAAAAGTACCGAGTCTTGGAAAGCAGTAATTCCTGCACCGTTATTTTTTCTTATTAAGTTTACAGCCACCAATATTCCTCCAATCTTCCGAATTTTACTTTTCGCATTCCTTTTTCATCCTCGCTTATCTCCATAACAGGTAGTGTCTTATATGTTAAATTATCACTTGAATTAAACCCATAAATATGAGCTTTCCAACTTAAGTCCTCTATTCTATCTAATAGGTATCCCATCTTAGAACTTTTGCTTAATTCAACATTTGCTTTAAAGCGGTTTTTATATAGCTCTTGAATCCCTTGAGCTTTTGCTTTATTTATATCTTCATCAACAAATACTTTCATTCGTGGCGGATAGATAACTTTATCCATCACTGATAAAACTTCAGATTCTGAAACAACCGTGTCATCACTTAATAGATAGTAAGTTACTTTGTTTTCGTTTGATGTTCCATCAACATAAGCTTGATCTAAGCAGATGACACGATTAACTGAAGTAAAATCATTCTTAATCTTTGGTAAATCAAAATCAGGTAGTTTTATCTTAATTTCGTTTTTAATTCTAATCACTTTAAAAGTGATGGTTTTTCCGTTCAAGTTGACAATTACATCGATGTAGCAATCATAAATAGCATTAACAGCTTGGATAGTTTTCCAAACATTACCTTTAGCACGAGTTCGTTCAATTGCATCTTCGTTAAAGTTGATTGGATTAATTTCAAGTTCACTTGTATCAATTGCGATGTTTGCACCTAAGTTACTGTACTCTTCAACTATTCTTGATAAAAGGTATGTGTATAAGTTGGAAACACTGTCTACTGTAGTTAAATCAATTACTGCATCACAATTTAAGAGTTGTCTTACATCAACTGCATTTATCACTGTTTTGCCTTTTTCTGTTTTAGGAACTCCAGAATACATGATAGCTTTTACCGTACCTCTATCCTCATGAAGTCCAACATAGCAAGCACCAACAAGCGTTTCAATTGGTGATCCTTCAATATCTAGTTCAGAAAACTCGAAAGCTTTTCTTTTATAACTCCAACTGCTCACCTGATATGTTTTTCTTTTTCCGATTGCTTCAAAGTCTTTATTATATAAAACATAGTACAACTCAACCACCACCTAAACAAGATACTGAACATAACTAATTTGTAGTTTTGATTCAGGATGATTTTGATCTAGATTAGCAATAATGGTATTTTCACCAGGTTTAGCATAAAGAAAAGTGTCAAGAGTTTTATCAACAAAGTTATAATAGTCTTCTGGCTCGGTATCGTTTTCTGACCTATAGAAAAAGATCCTAGAGTTTATAGCATCAATTTCTAAAATCTGACCTTGTTGAAGAGTTAAATTAAGAAAGCGAACAGTTGAGTAAATCTCACCATTCTCATCCCTTAAGGATATTTGCGGATTTGCAACAAAACCATAGATTCTAACTCGAATAGGAATATCATCAAAATAGGTGTTATTTAGAAGTGAGTTTTCTATCACACCACCAGTATAGGTAAAAGGATAAGTGTATGGATACTTCTTTCCGATTTCATCGATGGCAACAACTAATACTCTTTCCTTTAAATCATAAAATGGAGTAAGTGGTTGAAGGGTTAAATCAACACTATTAAATCCAGTTTCAACTTCCGTTACTTTGAACTCTTTGATGTAGACATCAATCCATTTTACACATGCATCAGTTTCATAATAAAGGACAGTTTTATGCTTAATGTACTTAGCATACCAATTACGGAAAAGTTCAATTTTATGATAACTATGGGGATTTGGAAAGTGAACCTCTAACTTAATATCAGATTTCTCAAGTGCCCTTTCTGTGATGTAATCTATAACTTTAGTTGATATAACTTCAACTTTCTGTTTAAAACCTAAGCCTTGTGGTTTTGTCGTTAAATCCAGAAGGTACCTACTTAATAAATTCATTTTATCGTCATATGCTTGAAGTTCAAATTTACGAACCATTATCTAGCACCTCCGACTTTAATCTTAGTCGATAATTGTTCAGCAATATCGTCAATGTCGGCATCTTTCGTTATTGTATTATTCATTGTGCTATAGTCATAGTAATTGGTGACATTTGAACCTGCATTTTGGACATTGGAGTTCTCTACATTGTAAACTTCATTTGTACCACTTACTAATTTTCCACCAACGTTCATATCACCTATGTCGCCAAAGTTTAGTCCAACATCAGCTTCATACTTTTTACCACCAAATATTTCTGATAACCAGTTTGCGAGTTTCACTAATAGAAGAATCAAAGCGGCAACGGCTGCTGCAATCAGTAATATCTTTAATGCTATAGGGTTGGATCCAAGCAACCATGCGGCGGCATTAGTTCCAAGCATTGCTGCATTTGTTCCTATTAATGCGGCTCTAATGGCTATGATGGCCGTCTTTACAGCTGTTGCAATTGCTATAATTCTTGGTAAGGCAATTAGTCCTATCAGAATAAAGGCAACAATACTTTGCATTGGTTCACTCATGCTTCTAAACACACTTGCAACACCTGATATAACTGGTGTAACAATCGATGCAATTTGG
>JAGVVH010000075.1 GCA_019135895.1 Bacteroidota bacterium
CTGCAAATGCCATAAATACAAGAACTCTTTTCATCATGTCAGATTATTAATAGGAATATCCTGACAAAAATATAAAAAATCGGTAACCAGACAACGGAGAATATAATTTTATATCCGTTCCTGATTATTCTGGCGAAAGTGAGCCACTGTTCTGGTGCAAAGTGCGCCACCCTGCAAGCGGATTCAATTTTTAAATTTAATCATTCTTTTCAAAGTTGTTCTTTTTTCTTAAAGATTCTCCTTTTAATTCGATTCGCTGAGCATTTCCTGACAATCTGTCCATTATTGCATCAGCAAGAGTTGGTTCATTTATGTACTCATACCAGGCAGCTACCGGAAGCTGCGAGGTGATTATTGTTGAACGCTTTGCATACCTGTCCTCAAGGACCTGTAATAATGCCAGTCTTGAGTTTATATCCAGTGGGTACAGTCCCCAGTCATCAATAATCAGCAGTTGAGTTTTTTCTATTTGTGAAAGGAACTTGATGTAAGTTCCATCCAACTTGGATTGTGTGACTTTTTCAAGGAAGCGATTCATTCCAAGGTAAATTGACTTATAACCAAGTGAGCAAGCCTGCCTCCCTATTGCACAGGCAAGAAAGCTTTTTCCACAACCGGTAGGCCCGGTAATCAGGATGTTTTCTGAACGGTCAATAAAACTACATTCAGCCAGATATAACAGTGTTTCTTTCGTCAGGTTCCGTGATGGGGAACAGTGTGCTTGCTCCAGGACAGCATTATACCGTAGCTTGCTAAGTTTGAGATACAGTTCAGTTTTCCGGTTTTTTCTATGCAATAGCTCTGCTTCAGCCAGTCTTGCTATTGCCACATCCAGTGTGGGTCGCTCATGAGGAGGAAGTGATAGTATGGCCTGGTATGCCCGCATCATGCCGCTGAGCTTCATGCCTTGCAATTGATCCAAAGTAGTTTGTTTATTCATTGTATAAATGATTAAGGTTTATTTATATGTTCCTGCGCCGCGTATATTTTCATGTACGGGCAGCCTGATTTCCACCTGAGTGTCGCTTTGTTTATCCAGATTATTTTTAAGGATATTGCTTATGATTCTATAATTGATTACCGATGCACCATAAGCACGCTTACAGGCAGCCTCTAACCGTTCAGGAGAGTATTTCTTTTCATAGCTAAGGATTCCCAGGCATGCATTGTAAGTTTGTTCAGGAAACGACTTTGATGAGAGTACCTTTTCAATGACCCATGCAGTATTCTCGCCAACATGGGCAGCTCGTTTTATAAAGTATTCTGCATCCCAGCCACGCATCTCAAGGTAGCGTTGATGTTTTTCCGGCATATGTTCAGGGAGTGTTGTGTAACCATGACGCCGGTAACTACGCCGGTGGATCGCGATTCGCTTTAGCCCCAGATAGATCTCAACTTCAACGGTGTCATATACGATTTTGATCTGCTTCCCGATATACTCATGCGGCACGCTGTATTGATGCCAGTCTTCGCCAAGTATAACATGGTAATTCTTTTGAACTTTTGCATGAGTTACATGCCTTATTGTAAATGAATCTGCAGGAAGTGATCCGAGATATTGCTGCTCTTCATTAATAAACCTGTCATTCCGACTATAATTACACCCCTGAAAGTTAGTGTTATTATGTATCTCGAGTTGTTTCATGATGTGGTGATTCAACTCCTCAAGACTGTAAAACTCCTTATCGCGCAGTGGTGCATAAACACGTTTGTAAGACAGGTCAACGCCCTTTTCAACCGAGGGCTTATCTTTTGGTTTTCCAACCCGGGATGCCTCAAAATTGGACCTGTAATGCAGAGCCCATTGCTGAGAAAGTTCGCTAAATGATGGCTCATAACGACAGCTCTTTGTAACTATTTGCTTGAGATTATCGCAAAGTATATTACGGGGAACTCCTCCAAAATAGGACATGCAGCGACCTAATGATGCAAACAAATAATCGCTGGATGCCCGTGGCAAGGCTTCAACGTACATCTTACCGCTGAATGAAAGAACGCATACCAGAACCGGGCAGATTATCAATTCACCTGTATCACGATGAATATAACTCATTGAAGTACCTGCAAAATCAACCTGTAAATACTCCCCAGGCTTATGTTCAAAATGCATTGTGGCACGCTCCTTCTGCAAATGATTGCTTAAGTGTACACAAAACTGCGCGTAGCCATAACCTTGAGGATTTTCCAGTTTATACTCCCGCCATAAAAGTTGACGGGTCACCCCAGGACGTCTCAGTTCTTTAATAATTGATGGCAGCCTTTCCAAAAGACTGTCATACCTGGGATTGGATTCCTTTTCAGAGCTATCTGGGGGATTAAGTACTTCCCACAAAGAGGGATCGCTCTGCTCTAATAATGACGCTAGTGATTGCCCACTCGCAATATATTTACGCTCATAATCATCAATGGTATTGCGACTTATAGAAAGATCTTTCGATATTTGCCGTTTTGACCGGCCTTCCTGTAGTAGTTGCAAGATGAGTCGAATTTGTAACATCGTTAGTGTTTTATTAGCCATGATAAATTGATTTGTCAGCAATTTACCATCAGTTACAAATCCGCTATCAGGAATGGCTCACTTTACGTCAGAATGTCAGGCGGAGATACCTGCTTCTTACCCTCTTAAAGTGGCTCACTTTCGATCAGAATAGTGGCTCACTTTGCTCCAGAATGCTGGCTCAGTTTGGATCAGAATGGGTGGCTCAGTTTGGTCCAGAATAATCACGTTCCCGTACTATTTGTTTGTGTTCTTCCGGGATTTTAATATCGTCAATGTTTTATTCCGTCCATAATACTTCATGGATTTTCAGCTCAAAAAGAACGCTGCCGGAGAAAGAATCAGTACTAAGTCCATGATAAGAAACAAGAAATTCATTCACAAAAGTTAATCAAGTAATTATTAGGAAAAAAACCAATCGAAAAAACAATTTTTATTCCTGATTTTAAGTTTATGAATTAATCATATTAAGAAGTGATACTATCTGTTTAAAACAATCTTTACTTTTACACTAATTTATATAGTCCAAGGAAACTGCATAATGTCAAATATCGGCTCTTACCAGAAAAGATTACTTAATTTTAACTGGTCTCTGGCTGAAAAAGAGCTGGAGTACCATGATGGGGATATAATTAATATTGGTTGGTATTGTTCAGACAGAATCTGTCTTCAGGGTAAAGGTGATAGAATAGCTCTCCATTTTGAAAATTTTGCGGGTAAAGAAAGAAAATACACCTTCAATGACATACGACTGGCAAGCAATACTGTTGGAACTCTCCTGACAAATCTTGGACTACAGAATAGAGACAGGATCTGTCTTTTTATGGACAGAGTACCTGAATTATACTTTTCATTTCTTGGAATCCTGAAAATCGGAGCAGTTGCACAACCATTATTCTCAGCATTTGGAGATGAATCATTATATGTAAGGTTGGAAGATGCACAGACTCGCGCCATTATTACACAAAGTAAGTACTTGCCCAAAATCAGACGGATTCGGGATAAATTGCCCTTTCTTGAATATATCATTGTTCTTGATCACACTAAGACAAAAAATCTGGAGAATAAGGAGTATGCCTTTTATCTTGAAGAAATCCCTGCTGTAGAAAAGATGGAGATTTTTCCGACAAAATCAGAATCACCATCTGTTTTACATTATACATCTGGAACCACAGGGCAACCAAAAGGTGTTCAGCATGTTCATTATTCACTCATTTCACAGTATCTGACAACAAAATGGGTGCTTGACCTTCAGGATGATGATATCTATTGGTGTACAGCAGATCCGGGG
>JAGVVH010000494.1 GCA_019135895.1 Bacteroidota bacterium
ACCATCGGTTTAATAATCACCTTCGGTCGTTCCTTGCTATGACAAATTTAAAATGAAATCTTTATGTATATTTAACCGTCCATAAAAAAGTCCGATTAATAGGGGTCCAAACCAGTACTCTTAAACTATTATCAACCGTGACTTTCTTTTGTCTATTGCACCTCTATACCAATTTTACAGAAACAAATTTACATAGCGGATGAAGAAGGAGACAATGAATAATAAAGTAAATTAATTTTAAAAATGAAAAAAAGAATATTATTATTGGTTTTTATTTCTTTTTGCATGTACAGTTGTCTTTCACAACAAAATGAAATCATTTTTAAAATTAATGCCTCTAAAAATATTAATAAAGGAGAACCTGTTGAAATAACACTAAATATTATTAACAATAGTGATAAAGAAATTAATATATATAGTTGGGGGGAAAAGACAATAACACAGGCAATAAATGATTTTTTAATATTTGAAATAAAAAAAGACAATAAACTTTTAAATTATAATTATGTAGGAATAAAAGTGCTTCTACCATATAAAGATGATTTTATTACCATTATGCCGGACAGTACCTACAGCGAAATCATTAATCTTTTAAATTATTACATAACTTCAGAAGAACAAAATAATAAACAGAAAAGAGAATGGTCCGAAGGAAAATATGAAATATTATGTAGATACAAATATAAGCATGATGAAAATTATAAATATGGTCAAAATTTATGGGAAGGGGAACTCATTTCTAATAAGATAACAATTGAAATTGAATAAGAATTAAAAGAAAAGATAACTAAAAACCCGGCAATGTCCGGGTACGTTCTTTGACTGGCAAGATTACGGCGCAAGGTTCTATGATCCCCAGATAGGGAGATGGAATGTGATTGCAATTTCCGAGGAATACCCAAATTATACGCCTTATTGCTATGCAAATAACAATTCTATAATATATATCGATCCAGATGGGAATGATTGGTTTTACTATTCTGCAGATGGAAAGAGTGATCCAACTTGGCATTGGCATGAAGGAAGCACATATAATACTGGCGTAAAAGATGCAAATGGGAATGAAATTGTCTTACAAGGGGTCAAACCTGGATATACTTATTGGTCAGATAAGGGAGAAGTGATATTGCAAGATAATGGACAATGGGCATTTACTGGTCAAAAGCCTATTGATCCTAATTGCCCCACATGTGACCTTAATAATGGAAATATAGGTTGGGAATTATTTCAAGTTGGAGCAGCACAATATAGCAAACTTCTAAAAGCAGGTGAGATTGGGCTAGAAATCTCTGCTTATCTTTTGTTAGGCGAAGTTGGAGCTGGTGGTTCATTAATAAGGTCAGCTTCAAGGGTTACAGCAAGAGAAACTTTACTAAACACCGTAACAAATCCAAGATTGAAAAGAATGATAGATTATTTATATAGAACGGGAGCAAAAGTGGGTGACGGAGGCACTGCAGACATTGTTAGAGCAGAAGGCACTCATATAGAAAAAGCTAAAGGTGCTTTAAATGGATTAAAAGATATTCTTAAAAAAGAGAGTTTAAATGAGACTGATAAAGAGATAGCAAAATACTTATATAACGATTTAAATGATGCACTCAAAACAACAAGAACTGGCAAATAAATTATTTAGTGTTAACCCCGAGTTTAAAATATCAGAGTATAATACTTTTGAAGATTTTTCACTAATAATGGGTATGTTTGGTCTATATTTAAAAGATCTAATAATGGGTTCGGAGGAAGAAAATAATGATACTGAAAAACTATCCAAATCTTATGACTTTATCAACTATCTTTCTACTAAAAATGATGATTATATAGATGAAATTCTAAAATATTCAATCCTTGAAATCTTAACAGATTATGATAAGACAATAGCCGTTTCAAGAAGATATTTAAAAGATAGAGCATTAGAATTTTTTAACACTTTAGTATTTAAAAAAAATAGTTGACTTAACCTGTAATAGTCAGTACTTGATCTGACAGTAGGGATATTTTTGCTAACAGGCGTGTAAATAATTTTGTGTAAATGAATTTGTAGCTGCTTGGGTAGTGTTCCAATTAGTGTGTCCGGGGCAGCAGGTTTTCATCGAAGCTTTACAGGATCGGTTTTTGTTTTATAGCGCAGCGATATTTTTAAGCTTCACGCTTTTAATCAGCCCATCGATGGCATAAAGGATGTGATTTTTATCTTCCTAATCCATCTTTACTATATCGTTTAGACGCCTGGATGAAAAACAGTCTCATGTACCTTGTACGTGCACTGAGGCAGATAAACACGAAGGTCCGCAGCTGCAGGCATATCCGTCAGAGCGTGATCACTCTGTGGTTTAAAAGGTATGATCTGAGGACAGTTCAGTACATGGCCGGTCACAAGCGAATCAGCTCGACGGAGCGCTAACAGGTAGGATATCTTGAAGATCTACAGAAGTCGATAAATAAGTGTCACCCGCTTGGATAACGAAGTACTTTACTTTGATACAAAGAGTTAAAAGAGTTACTTTTGAAATAAGAATTATGGAAATGGAAGGCGATATCTCCTTGTTTCTGGCAATAGAAAAAAATGATGCAGGAGGGTTTGTTAATGCATCAGGGAAAGCTTGTTGTAAAAGATGTCGATCTTGCCGCAATATATGGAGTAAAGGTTACTGATCTCAGAACAAAAATCAGGGAGAACATATCTCGCTTTCCATCTGATTTTATGATAGAATCCAGCAAAGGAGAATATGCATTAACGGAACCAGGAATCCTTATGCTTGGAGGACTGTTAAGAAGCGAGAGAGCCAGAAGGGTACATATGCAGTTTATTGAGTATTTTGTTCACCTTCTACGTGAGAACGGAATGTCAGTATTTGATTTAATAAAAACCGGAAAGAATGAACTTTGAGCAGCTAATCTAAGCTTTTGAACAGGCTAATGAATACTTGCAGGAAAAAGCTGTCTCTGCAGTTAACCAGTCACTTACAATACGAAACTGGCTGTTTGGTCATTACATTGTAGAGTATGAGCAAAGTGGCGAGGACCGGGCAAAATATGGAGAGAAGCTTTTAAACAGCCTGTCAAGGAAGCTGCAGAACAGCGGTGTAAAAGGCGTATCTATTACGAATCTTAAATTATGCCGGCAGTTCTATATTGCGTATCCTCAAATTGGTCAGTCACTGCCTGACCAATCTTTAAAGAAGTCACTATCTGAGAAATCCGGGAATGACAATAAGAACGGGGAATACATAGATGGAGCAATAATCCTGAGCAGGCTATCATTTACACATATTATTGAGTTGCTTACAATAGAAGATCCTTTGAAAAGACTTTTTTATGAAGTTGAGACAATAAAGGGTAACTGGTCAGTAAGGGAACTGAAACGTCAGACCGGTAGCTTATTATTTGAACGCACCGGTTTATCTCTTGATAAAAAAGGCTTGTTGCAGACTGTAAATAAAAATGCAGTTCCTGTCAGGAAAGAAGATATAATCAGAGATCCCTATGTTTTTGAGTTCCTTGGTCTGCCACAAAAAGATGAAGTGAGTGAGAGTGACCTGGAAACAGCATTGCTTAATCATCTGCAGGAGTTCCTTATGGAGCTCGGTAACGGGTTCTGTTTTGAAGCCAGGCAGAAACGAATAACTGTCGATAATGAGCATTTTTACATAGATCTTGTTTTTTATCACAGGGTACTGAAATGCCATGTTCTGATTGACCTTAAGATCAGAAAGTTTCTTCATACTGATGCCGGTCAAATGAATTTTTATCTTAACTACTACCGTGAAAATGAAATGATCCAGGTATAAAGTTGCTCTACCCTCAGAGAAGGAGTTGGCGCAATTTATCATGAGAGACAAGAAGGCTCTTGGAATGTAATCCAAGCAGCTCCCAAAAATCTTCCATGCTCCCGCATTTTTGTGAGCTGCTCCCCGACGCCGTGCCCTTCTGGTGTTTTGCCCCGGCCTTACCTGTTTGCAGCACATTGTAAAGCCCCGCGGCCTGTCCACCCGCTTCAGTCTGTATCTAAGCCAAAGTTAAGCCGCAGTGTAAAGTTCTGTTACAGAAGAAACCGTGTGCAACGTTACCACCTTTTTCTTTTTTACTGAAATCATCTTTCAATTATCTCAACTAAAAGAAAAAAGGTATCTTTAAACATCAGAACGTTCTTTGAACAACTCCTGGTTTTGGAGTTCCTGAAGCTTTTTTGAGTGCCAATTTTTGGGAGTAGACTAACAGGATTACGGAGCGAGGTTCTATGATGCACAAATAGGACGGTTCCATACACAA
>JAGVVH010000158.1 GCA_019135895.1 Bacteroidota bacterium
CACTTGGTTCTGCTCTTAAATTAATTGTCGAGTCAAAAATAATAACCATAATTGCTTACGTGATTATACTCATCCTTCTTTTTGCGTCATATCCGTACTTCAAAACATTATTGTAAATATTTGCTCAATAAGATACTGGACATACGGAATGTGAATATACAAAAAATTTAGTTTTTAGCTATTGACGACAGATCTCGGGTGCTGTTGAAGTTTTTGGCAAACTCACTCACTCGGCTTCCCAAATTGTTTCAAATATAATTGAATTTGATAAATCATCAATTCATGAATAGCTTGCTCAAAAAATCAATCTTTTGTCTGATAATACTTTTATCCTCAATAGGAGATGCCATTGCCGCACATCCTCTTATTACAGATGATACTGGAACCCAAGGTAAGGGGAAGTTCCAAATTGAGATTAACGGTCAGATCGGCATTGATAGAGATAGTCAAGTCGATGAAAAAGGAACACCGATCACTGTAAAGAGTCAGGAAAGCGAAATAAATACGTCGTTAACTTATGGGATCATAGATCCAGTTGATTTGATATTGAGTTTTCCATATCAATGGAAAAATAGTGAAATAGATTCATCAACCATCTTTAATGAGAAAGGTATCTCAGATGTCTCTATAGAAGTGAAGTGGCGTTTCTTTGAAAAGGAAAATTTTAGCTTTGCACTCAAACCAGGTATTACTTTGCCTACAGGTGACATGGATAAATACTTGGGAACAGGCAGAATGACGTACAGCATATTTTTCATTACAACGGCTGAAACATACCCTTTTGTTTTTCATTTGAACCTTGGTTATATACAAAATGAGAACAAGCTTGATCAAAGAGAAAATATATGGCACGCCTCCCTTGCAAGTGAGTGGAAAGTATTTAAAGTCCTCAGGGTAGTCACAAATATGGGCGTGGAACAAAATGCTGATAAAACATCAAGTGTCGAACGTGCCTTCTTCTTGGGGGGGATTATTTACTCACCGACAGAGAATATAGATATCGACGCTGGGATAAAAACAGGTCTCACCGCTTCGGAAACAGACCATATATTCTTAGGAGGGATTACTTTTAGATTCTAACACAATGCTATCTTTTAATCTCGATAGACTACCCTGATTCATTTCCAAAACAGATTCCATTCACTGCTAACATTGTATGTGAATGTGATAAAATAAATTGATTCAGGACAAATTCCGCAAAATGGAGTCATGCAGTAATGATTGGAATAATGTGGCCAACAAGGAGAATGTCATATGAACCTGTAATATTGAAAGCTAATGTATAAAGAAGCAGAACAAACAGGATAAACAGGATTCCTAATGCAGGTATGTATTCATCGTGGCGCTAAAGAAATAGGCGGAAGTTGTGTTGAAATAGAAACAAAAGGTCAAAGTCTTTTGCTGGATCTTGGTCTTCCATTGGATGCAGCACTAAGCGAAACTCCGCTCCCTGATATTTCCGGTCTTAAAAGTATGGATGAATCACTGCTTGGAATAGCCATTAGCCACGCACACCTTGACCATTATGGCCTTATGGCCAAGCTTCGTCAAAAAGTACCCGTTTTTATTGGCGATGGGGCTATCCGGATAATCAATGCTGCCAGACAGTTTTTTCCCGACATCCCTGCATTCCCCAATACCATTGGATTAAGGGACAGAGAGCCAATTTCCAGAGGGCCTTTTACTATTATCCCATACTTGGTAGATCATTCAGCTTATGATGCCTACGCCTTTCTAATAGAAGCTGATGGAAAAAAGGTGTTCTACTCCGGAGATTTTCGAGGTCATGGCCGCAAAGCGAAGCTTCTTAATAGATTGGTTAAAAACCCACCCCTAGATGTCGACATTCTTCTGATGGAAGGATCAACGCTCGGTCGAACAGCTACTGATAATGAGTACCCTTCGGAAGATGAACTGGAAGATCGCTTTATTAAAATATTCCAATCAGCAAATGGTTTAACCTTAGTCTGGACTTCCGGCCAGAATATTGATCGGATTGTGACCATTTACAAGGCATGCAGGAAAAGCGGTAAGAAGCTTATCGTGGATCTTTACTCCGCCAATATCCTCATGGCTATTAATAATCCCAAACTGCCTCAGCCGGGGTTCAGGGATTTTCATGTTTATGTTCCTGAGTTTCAACGGAGGCTGATTAAAAAGCGTGGGCTTTTCAATATTACATTTTCGGTTTCTGCTTGTCGGGTATATCCTGAAAAGTTAGCAGAAATGGCACGCTCTTCAGTCATGCTGTTTCGTCCATCCATGACCGAAGATATAGAACGGGCCAAATGCCTTGAAGGAGTTAGCCTTATTTATTCATTGTGGTCTGGTTATTTAAAGGATGGACGATATCAGTGGTTTATAGACTGGCTTGATAAACATCAGGTTCCCATCATTCGTTGCCACACTTCAGGTCACGCGTCTTTACCAGATCTACAGAAATTGGCTAATGCTATATCGGCAAAACGGCTTGTGCCAATACACACTTTTGAGCCGGATTCTTATAAATTATTCTTTGATAACGTAGAAAAAAGAAAAGATGGGGAAATTTGGACCGTATAACAACCATACAAGGCAAGAGGTATGACAACTAGATTCATGGATGAAATATCTATTAAGGAGCAACTTCGTGCTGAAGGATTGAACCCGCTGACCGTAAAAGATATTTCACGGCTTATGATTTCTGAGAAGGTTATTCGCTGTGAATCTGCCGATGATGTGGTCGTCGGAATGGGAAGTAACAGAACGAAAGATGACCAGATACAATTGATTATTGATGGTTTGCATTTATGCCTTGAGAAAGGGAAAAACTCTTTGAGGATTGTTTTGGGCAGACAAAAAGATGACAGAAAGCAGCTTGAAGTTGAAAATGCCGTGGCTTTACTGATTAAAAGCATAAAAATAGATGGATTTAGATCTAAGGTAGAGGTTGACGGGAAATCCATTGATTTAAATCCAAAATCCTTTAATGCTCCTAAAATTGAAGGTTGGATGAAATGTTTAAATCGTCAAGAGAATATTCCAGAACCCGCCAGGGAACTTGAAGAAGCAATTTGTGATAGAAATTTCAAATGGTATAAAAATATTACAGGAGGATACTGGTCTGGTCGTGTCGGCGGACTTGAAGTATGCAGGTTAAGAAACAATAATTTTCAGCTCGATGTTGGAAAGCCCGGGAAACATGGAAAAAACGGTAAAGTCCGTGCCGAGTTTCTGAATATTTGCCAACAAGAAAATATTGATCCAGGTTTTTTCTCACAATCACAGTTTAATAAAGTTGCTTCTGTCATAAGAGTCATAGCAGAATCAAGAAGAAGTGGCGTTCTGAATGAGTCCGAAAGAGAACATCTTCTAGAAAGTCAGATTCTCTGCGGTGATTTGGCAATCGTTTCTAAGTTCGGTGTTCTAAAACCTGTTTGCGGAGAACATCCGTTTCAGTTTCCTGTTTTGTGGGAACCATCGGCAGAGCCAAGATTTATTGATGTGTTGATGAAAGCAGGAGACATTCCTTATGTCGTCGAACTTAAAGAAGGACATAGCCCTAGTGAATACTACCGGCATGGTATCACACAAGCTGTCCTCTATCGAGAATTTATAAAAAGGGCTGAGAAGGTCCATCCTTGGTTCGAAGAAAGAGGTCTTGTTCCAGATAAATGCCGGGCAGTGGTGGCTTTTCCGGAATTGGCCAAAGAAAATAAAAAACATCAGAGGCTTCTAGAACAGCATAAGAAAGTGGCAAAGTGTTTTGATGTTGAAATAATCGAACTGAGAATTAATAAGGTTTTACAAATGAACTTAAGAATGGCGGCAGAATTGAGATTCGGGGATTTGGAAGTTTCACCGTGAGGGAATATGGCACATATCATGGTAGGAATCCAAAGACAGGAAATGCTGTGCAGGTAAAACCGAAAAGACTTCCGTTTTTCAAGGTGGGGAAAGAATTAAAGGAGAGTGTGGATAAAAAAACCGGCTAAAGAATAAGGTTATGTTTTAGAGAACATCGGCAATGACAGACTTCGGTACGTATGGAGCTCGCCCAATCGGGTAGCCGGCAGCACCACACCACTCGGCATGCATGAGTTAAGCAGTATGAACCAAAAAAAGAGTAATCCCCTTTCCGACATAATCAGCAAAGCACATGAGCAAAAATGGTGTGTGACGCCTTACTGCACAACATGTGGCTCTCGCGAATATCGAAACGCACTTCAAGAATTATCCGGTCCTTTAGGCGGAGGACTTGCAAATGCTCTTGCTGACATTGATCTGCAAGAAATATCCCTGCTACCCAATTGGCAAGATGCTTTGCTTGTCGCAATTATGGATTTACCTATTTCTCAGCAAGTAGAAGGTGTCTTGGAGGCGTGGCTTCCGAAAATATCGGATAATATAGCTTTGGCCGACTTGATCTTATATAAAATCGTCCGCTATATGAGAAAAGATAATGCGACGAGAAACAATTGGATCGAGCGCTGCATAGATATCGCTATAAATTCAAGAAACTTCTCCTTAATAGAATCTCTGCTTCTCGTATTAAGGCGCGATGCATGGAACCACCGAAAGTTAATCGCTATAGCCAAGGAATACTCTTATTCCTCCGCGCAGATGGACAGAGTGTTGCGAAATTCCTGCAAATTGAGTTTAATGAAATCAGTTTAACGATACATTTAAGCGTAATATATTTATCAATGAAAACAATAAAATATATCATCTTTTTTTTAATTATCTTCGTGATTTCGTGTGCAACTATATTACCATATCCCAGTTTAACTAATTATAACCTGAGGGATATTTTAAGCACTTACCACAAGCAGCAAGACCATCCCGATACCACCGCCGTTGCCCTTCTTTCATATTCCAAAATAGAGATGTTAAAGGACGGAACACAAATTGCTCAACACATTAAAAGGTTTAAGATATTTAATGAAAGAGGATATTATCTTGCCAAAAAATCAATTAAATATCGGGAAGGATACGAAAAGGTAAAGATTTTTTATGCAAACACGATCATGTCCGATGGCACCGTCGTATCGCTG
>JAGVVH010000091.1 GCA_019135895.1 Bacteroidota bacterium
TTTCGCTGTGGTGAAGAAATTGTTACCTGCGGAGAAAGCACTGCTGCGGTTCTTTATAAATGCGGCGAGAATGACTTTGTGTATGCCCTCACTCTTGAGGACGGTGTTTTTGTCAAAGAAGAAACGCCAACGAGAGGTTACGGCAAAAGCAAGTGTATTTTTGTAAAGAAAAGGTCTCGTTAATATTAAGGCACCCCTTTTGGAGTCGTTATAATGATGAATTATTCGTTACCTGTTTCCGATTGTTTCTGGTTCATCCGGCTGATGGGCTTTTGATTTTGATATATATTCTAATGATTGACAGTAAAATAGAGCATAATTTATATATCTAGAATTCACCCTTCTTTGAAAGGAGCGTGCTGTATGGTTGCTGACGCCAATATAATTCCTCTGACCACAAAACAAGTGCCTACCATACTGTCCTATGATTTAACGACAGAACGTTACATAATTGGTGATGATGCGCGGTCACTAGGTCTTGCGGGCCAGACCAATACGTTTAATTTTAAGCCGGATCTCGGGGAGGGCGATGCTACTTTCTCGCAAAAAAAGAAATATTGGATAGTACCTAAATTAGAATTAAATGAAAAGAAGAAGCTCACCACAGTCAACACACGAATGCTGACAACCAAAGAAGCAACTATGTTCTTCTTGAGAGAGTTACTCAATGATGTGAAAGTGCCGAGTGAGATCATTATTGGTGAACCAGCGGAACGCGACAACACTTGGAAAGAAAATTTTAGAAAGCATATGCGAGAAATACTGGGAGAGTTGTTCGGCATCAATAAACCTCAATTTCTGCCGGAACCTTTTGCAGTATTTCAGTATTATAGACATTTTCAGCACGTTTTTTCCAAGGAAAATGAATCCGAAATAGTTTTGATTGTCGATGTCGGTGGTGGAACTTTTAATAGTTGTATTATTGGAACAACTGAGGAAGGTGCATTATCTAGAGGTGGACCAAAATCAGTGCCTTATGGATTACAGGCGGATTTTTGTGGTGGTTCTTTAATCGACAAGGAACTACTAAAATTAGTGATTGAAAAAGCGAGGAAACAAGGAATTAGGTGGAATGATGATCCAATGGCCCGTGCGGAGCGTTCAACTATTCCAGTTCTTCTTCATATTGAAGATGCCAAAATAAATTTATCCAATGCCATCGGAAGCAAAGCTAAGGTCGCTGAAGACTTCTCCTCTATTCAAACGATTGTCCATTTGGATAAAGGGTCATTACATCCAGAAAAAGATGTTCATGTGGAATTATCAGGTGAAGATCTCAAAACAATTATTAGAAAAATGTGGAGGCGTAACTGGGGAGAAATAATATTAAATACGATTACCGAGGCAAAAAGAAAATTAAATTTTGAAACACTCGATAAAGTGCTTGTTGCTGGAGGCTCTTCTAGACTGCCTTTCATGTTAGAAGAGTTGCAAATTCCCTTGCGTTCCTTGGTTCCAACCAATCAAATATACTTTGGGCCAGATAGAGGAAATGCTGTCGCGGTCGGCATCGCCTGTGAATGTAAAGAACAAGTACGGAAATTTCCTAATTTAAGTGCCGGCAATATCGCATCGTGCTTACTCAACGATTTATTCATTGGTTTTCGAAAGTCACGGCGTGACCCAATTGAATTACCTAGAAAAATTAATCGTCCTGATGGTTCTCTTTCCAGAGATGGACAATTGTTAACTGCACCATTTGAAACAGGGGAGTTGACGCTGTCTTATAAGGTAGATCTCCCTTTTGATCCAGAATCGCGCATATTCTATGCGTTTAGTGAAGATCCATTTGTTGATGGGAGCGATGATCAAAGTTACCTGAACATCAATAACGACGTCCTTTCTCTTAAACCAGGAAAGAAATATAACCGGAAGTGTGAATTGCAGCTCGATTTTAAAAAGAATGGGATTGTCAAGCCTACTTTCATTTTTACAACACTCGGAAGAGGGGCAACACCTGAGCACATTGAATGTTCGGAATTCTATATTGAAAATTTAAGAATCAAGGAAGGTCACGAATTTTTGGGGATAGATTTTGGAACATCCAATTCATATGTTGTACGTTTTCTTTGCGCCGATAATGAAATACAGGCGTCGGACTATCCAGAATATAAAGTAAATAAAGCTGTGATGGATCGCTTGCGAGTGTTGGAAGAAGAAATATTGAACTACCGAAATTCAGGTTTATTAGATATTAGTAAACTTCAGCAGTATGCAAAGGACAAGATCTTGGTCAATGTATTCCATTCGAATAAGATCGAAGGGAATCCACTTACCAAGGGCGAAACTGAACAATTTGTAGTTGATATCGACAAAAAGCCGATTTCAGTTCAGGAAAAGGAAGCCAAGAACTTGATAGATGCATATAACTGGATGATCGAAAATGTTGATTATCTAAATCAAGACCCAGAAGGCTTTGTAAGGAACATCAATAAAATGATTCTTGAAGGCATTAATGCTGGCGGCGGTAAATATAGACAATCTGCCGTTACAATATCCGGTATGAATTTTACGCCTCCGATGCATACTGCTGTGCCCCCTCTTATGCATTCATTTGGTGAAGAGCTAAAGAAAGGGCCGGATGGTCGATCCGCTCTTGAATATTCAGTTGCTATGCATACCAAGCTTGTTTCAATTCATCCATTCGTTGATGCTAATGGAAGAACAGCAAGACTTCTGTTGAATGCAATTCTTATTGCAAATAATCTTCCCGTTGTAGTTATTAATTTTGATGACAAACAAAGATATCTTGATGCTCTTTTGAATGCAAATGAAAGTGATTTATCTGCTCTTGTGGATTTTTTGATTGAATGTTTTCAACAGCAGATGGATGAAATAAAATCTGTGGGAATTGGCGAAGAAACGAAACCGACTAAAATCGAAGTTACGATGGTTGAACCTGCTAAAGAAGATCCCATAAAAGATGCCTTCATTGAGATCGGCATGTCCATGGTGGATGATCCATTGAAATTGGTAATGAATGAACAGTTAAAGGAAATTAACAAAATAAAGGAAGCAGAATACGACTCCTGGAAACAAGCGTTTGCCACCCTCTTATTTGAATCACGCACCATTATGGAAGAATTTAACAGAGACTATCATTCACAGAGATTTCAAATGCAGGTAACAGAGTATGATATGCTAAGTTTCGAGAAGTATTATGACATTTTGCATGGCAAAAAAGTTTCTAAAACATGGTTTTTTTCTGTTCAAATTGAAGGACCTTCTTCTCATACAAAGGTATTATTTTTCTTTGAAAATATACCGAATATTAAATCATTCAAACAAAATATCCATAAGATAGTCCTCACCATGGTAAGATTTGATGGCGTCAATTATCAACGTTTACTCTCTGAGCCTATAACACTTAGGTCTGTCGGCTTTAAAGATGGTCAGCTTATATTTTTAAATGCAGTTGGACAACCAATACAAAACACAACAACCCTCATGTTAAAAACACTTTTTGCGGAATTGATAAAAGCGTATGTCAGAATAAAGTAATGTGTTTGATGACATTAATAATACTTCGTCGACATACTGTACAAATCCATACTGGCGGATATAAAGAAAAAGTGAGAAATCCAGATCGAAAGGGCGCGTAATCTTGCTGCAAGCGATTCTTATACCCTTTCAGTTTCCCGATTTTCTTCTGTTGTCGTCCCGGATAGTACGCGATGCTCTTTGAAAAAGTTTCAAGTTCATTATGGCCTTTTACAAATGTATCATTGTGAAAAATCAGGTCGGCATCCTTCTCATTGTGAGTGTAGAAGGT
>JAGVVH010000465.1 GCA_019135895.1 Bacteroidota bacterium
GGATTTTTTTTCTATATACTCCCTGATGGATAATTCAATGGCTTTAGTTTTCGTCTTTGCCTTTGTCTGGGCCAAGAGTGCTTCCATAAGATCATCTTGTATGTTAATTGTCGTTCTCATAATATTCTCCTGTGAGCATACACTTTCGCTGAAATCATACATCATTACTGTTTTATGTCAAGGATATCATTTCCTCCAGGATATCGTTCCTTCCGTGAAGCCGCTCATTGCGCATCACTTTGTTTCTATCCACCACCCACCGGTTTCATTTCCATCGTCCCTCGTTGCTCTTCTCCCCCGCTGGCGGGGGTAGGGGGTGGTTACTCGTCTACCCGGCGGCGCGTTCGGGGACCGCGCCCTACAGCCTCATTGCTCGTTGCTATTTTCCGTCAAATTGACTGATGTCAGGTGAAAATGACCTGTTTATTCGACAGGATTCCTGTTTTTATCATGATTTGTGATACAAATATTTTTGTAAGACCATGATATTAATAGGTAAAATGAAAAATATTTCCATCTGGCATACCCATTGCTTTTTATCGCTCACGTAATGAATGAATTTTTTAAAGAAAGCATTGAGGAGGTGAACGGCAAAAAATTAATTATTGAAAAAAACATTGTTATTATGTAAGGAATACAGCAACAAAGATAAACCAACCGAAACAGCTCATTAAAAGAAAGAAGGAGGAATGTTATGTTAAAATTGTTCAAGAGAAAAGAAGGGCAGAAAGGTTTTACGTTGATTGAGTTGATGATCGTCGTCGCGATCATCGGTATTCTGGCAGCTATTGCTATCCCGCAGTTTGCAGCTTATCGTGAACGCGGTTTTAAGGCAACCATGCAGGCTGATGCGAAAAATGTGCATACAGCCGTCCAGGCATATTTGGTTGACAATCCTTCAAAAACTGCCGCTGATGTAAACGCATCGCCAGACGCGAATGCTTGTACTACAGCGCAGGGTAATAACTGTGCAGTAACTGCTGGCGCTGTTTGTGTCACAAGCAATAAAGTTGCTTCATATGCGGTCAGAGTGGATACAGCTGGTGCGATAACCACAGGTGCGGCATGTAACTAATTAATTAAGATGAGATGCAAGTGAGGGGGGGGAGAAGTACGTTCCTCCCCTTTTTTTGCACATTCAAGTCTTTTTGGCAAGTCGCCGTTTCCCACCCATCTTTCCATTCGATATATACGCTCCGCCAGCAGTGAGAAAAACTTTTTACTGGAGGCGCGACGATGACCATCGAAGAACGATATACCCATCTTGATTCACGTCATTATTGTCCAATTGCATTACACAATTCTATTCAAGCAGAGATATCATAGAATCACTGGCAAAATTTCTTCTCTTTAGCAAATTTTGACGCTTTACAATCGCCCTTTGTACACGCGATCTGATAATCACGGCAGGCCAGTTCGTAGTTTCTTTGTTCGAAGTAATAATTTCCCCTGTAAATATAGGAATGAACATAATCCGGTTGCATGCGAATAATTTCGTTAAAGTCGTTGATAGCTTTTGAATGCTTGTTGATTGCTGCGAAAGTAACACCCCTATTTTTTTAAGCATCGGCATAATATGGGTTGAGTTGGATGGCTACGTTAAAATCCTTGATAGCACTTTGATGCTGGCCAAGCCGTAGGTATGCAACCCCCCTGATATTGTAGGCATTGGCATAGTCAGGTTTCAGGCGAAGTGCTTCGTTAAAATCATTAATGGCTAACTGGTTCTGGCCTTGGTTTAGGTAGGCAACTCCTCTGCTGTAAAATGCATTGACAAAATCCGATTTCATTCGAATGGCTTCGTTAAAGTCATTGATTGCTTTTTGAAACTGTCTAAGTTCAATGTAAGCATTGCCCCTATTGTTGAGGGCGAGAGAGTTATTCTTGGTTACTCGCAAATCCTGATTCCAAAGAATGATACTATTTTTCCAGAAACCGCATTGCATCCAGGTTGTGACAAAAAGTGTGCAAATATATGCGAGTGCCATAGGAATAAGAATTTTTTTACGAATTTTAAATTTCTGAAAAAAAAGTGGCGTGCCCCAGGTAAGTATGACGGCAATACCGACGGAGGGTAGATAAGTATAGCGGTCGGCTATTGCTTGCGCGCCAACCTGCACCAATCCGATTACCGGTATCAGCGTGCCCAGATACCAAAACCATCCGAAAAATAAAAAAGGCAATTTTTTAATACCATAAAGGGCGGCAACCGTAATGACAATTAAAAAGAATAAGGAAAATATAATCTGCCATAACGGTAAAAAATACTCATAAGGGTAGAATACAGCCAGATTTGACGGCAAGAAAATTTTCCCCAAATAAGCAACATAAGAAATGATGATGTTTGCAAGACGTTGAGAAAAAGACAGGCGGTCTATGCTAGTTATTGCCCCGCCTGAATATTGAGCCCAAAAAGTAACAATACTGGACAGGATGGTTAAAAAAATAAAAGGGACTTTTTCCCATAATAGCCTGCAGATCAATGCGGCACGGTTTTGTTTTGGTGCCGCCAATGCTTTTTGCCATCTGCCCAGTGGCCAATAATCAAGAAGCAGCAAGACAAAAGGCAAAGTAACCAACATGGGTTTGGACATTAAACTCAAGGCAAATAATGCTAAGCAAAGTAAATACTGAGCACGCTTTGAGCTTTCCGCATAAAAGGCATAGGTATAAATACTGGCTAATCCGAAAAACATACTCAAAACGTCTTTCAGCTCGGCTGCCCAAGCCACGGATTCTGCGCGCAGGGGATGCAGGGCGGAAAAAGCGGCGACAAATCCAGCAGCCCAGATATTATTTGTTGTTTTGTGCAGGAATAGAAACAACAAGATGCAAACACCGATATGTAAAAGCAGACTTACAAAATGATGTCCGGATGGGTTGTCGCCAAACAAGCTCCAGTTTACCATATGGAATATCCAGGTTATAGGATGCCAGTTAGACATGGTTGTGGATGTAAATGCCCATTTAATGCTGTCTGGGTTAATACCTGATTTTACATGATTATTTTCGGTAATGTATTGAGGATCATCGAAATTTACAAAATCATTTGTTACAATCCGGCCGTAAGCAGCCAGACAAGCAACGATTAAAAAAATTATCATTAGGTATTTGTGTTTTTTTACAGTCATGAATTTTTATTGCCGGAAACGAAGCATTTCTGTCCATTGTTTTTTCTTCGCTGGATCAATTATATTGATTGAAACTGATGTTTCAAACCCTTTGCCAGCTTGTGAATTGAGTCGAAACGTTTTGGTTCACTCTGCAAGATTGAACCAGCCCCAACCCGATGCGGCTCTCCACCCATGAAGCGTGAACCAAACACGACATCGGCCTTATCGTTGAGTATTGGTTCGATCATTTTTGGATATTCGGCAGGATCATATTCCAGATCGGCGTCTTGTATGATGACGACATCGCCGGTGGCCGCACGGATTCCCTCACGCAATGCGGCGCCTTTACCCTGATTTTGTTTTTGATAAATAATACGGCTGACTTTGGCCGCGATCCTGTCTTCCAGGATTTGCCTTGTTCCATCGGAAGAGTCATCGTCCACGATGATGATTTCTTTGTCGGGATAGGGCGCGCTCAGCACGGCATCAATGAGGTTCTCGATGGTATTTGCTTCGTTATAACAGGGGATAATGACTGATGATTTCATGGCATGTCCATGATGCTTTTTGACATTGAAAGATTTTGATCAAATTACACTCAAGCGGGAGGATAAGTCAAAGAAAAAAAGCGTGAAAATTTTTGATCATAGCACTTT
>JAGVVH010000090.1 GCA_019135895.1 Bacteroidota bacterium
AAAAACAATTTGTTCAACCCCAATATTTACAAAAAATTGTGTAGCTTTGCAGGCAATAATGAAAAGAAAATTTATCAGTATAACAAATTAAATATTAAAAAGTTATGGCAGAAAAGAAATTTATAACATGCGACGGTAACTATGCTGCCGCACATGTTGCTTACATGTTTAGCGAAGTAGCCGCCATTTATCCTATCACTCCGTCATCCACGATGGCAGAGTATGTTGACGAATGGGCTGCAAATGGAAGAAAAAATATTTTCGGTGAAACAGTAAAAGTGGTTGAAATGCAATCTGAAGCCGGTGCTGCAGGTGCAGTTCACGGCTCATTACAAGCCGGGGCTCTTACTACAACTTATACGGCTTCACAAGGGCTATTGCTGATGATTCCGAATATGTATAAAATTGCCGGTGAATTACTTCCTGGTGTTTTTCATGTGTCGGCCCGTGCATTAGCTGCTCAGGCGCTCTCTATTTTCGGGGACCACTCTGATGTGATGAGTACCCGTCAGACCGGTTTTGCCATGATTGCAACCGGCTCTGTTCAGGAAATCATGGATTTGGCTCCGGTAGCTCACCTTGCCGCTATTAAGGGAAGAGTTCCTTTTCTTCACTTCTTTGACGGATTCCGTACTTCTCACGAAATTCAAAAAGTGGAAGCTGCTGACCAGGATGTGGTTAAAAACCTGATTGATTGGGATGCCTTGCAGGCATACCGCGACAGGTCTTTAAACCCTGAACATCCTGTTACCCGCGGAACTGCTCAAAATCCGGATATCTATTTCCAGACCCGCGAAGCTCAGAATAAATATTACGACGTTATTCCTGATCTCGTTGCCGATTATATGAAAGAAATGAGCAAAATCACCGGTCGTGAATATGCTCCATTCACTTACTACGGAGCTGCCGATGCTACCAATGTGGTGATTGCTATGGGTTCCATTACCGAAGTTCTTAAAACAGTTGTTGACAAACTGAATAATGACGGTGAAAAAGTGGGCGTCGTTACCGTACATCTCTATCGTCCTTTCTCAACAAAATATTTATTTAATGTTTTGCCAAAGAGCGCTAAACGTATTTGTGTCCTTGACAGAACCAAAGAACCCGGTGCAAACGGAGATCCTTTGTACCTGGATGTCGTGGAAGCTTTTTTCTCATGTCCTTGTGGATGCGAAAAACCAATGATTATCGGCGGTCGCTATGGATTGTCTTCCAAAGACACCACACCGGCCCATATTCTCTCTGTTTATGAAAATCTTAAATCAGCAACTCCTAAAAATCAGTTTACCGTTGGAATCGTTGATGATGTGACCAATAAATCTCTTCCTATACTGCCGGAAATCTTCGTTCTTCCGAAAGGAACTTTCGAAGCTAAATTCTATGGCCTTGGAGCTGACGGTACTGTTGGAGCTAATAAAAATTCTATTAAAATTATTGGTGACAATACCAACAAATATAGCCAGGCTTATTTTGACTATGACAGTAAAAAATCAGGGGGGTATACTTGCTCTCATCTTCGTTTCGGCGACAAACCGATTATGGCTCCCTATTTAGTTGGAACTCCTGATTTTGTTGCGGTTCACGTTCCTGCTTACGTTCATAAATATGACTGTCTAAGAGGACTGAAACAGGGCGGAACATTCCTTTACAACTCTATTTGGGATGTTGAAGGAACCAAAGAACAGCTTCCTGATCATGTTAAGAAATATCTTGCAGTGAATAAAATCAACATGTATATTATCAATGCAACTGCAATCGCTGAAGAGATTGGTCTTGGTAATCGTACAAATACTATTTTACAGTCAGCCTTTTTCAAAATCTCCGGTGTAATTCCTTACGATTTGGCAGTTACTCAAATGAAGAAAGCCATTGACAAATCATACGGTCGCAAGGGAGAACAGATTGTGAAGATGAATTATGCTGCCGTTGATGCCGGTGCTGCTGTTGTTAAGGTTGAAATTCCTGCAGAATGGGCAAATATTGTGGTAAAGAAAGAAACAGATCAACGCGATGTTCCTGCTTTTATCAAAAATGTAATGGAACCGATGATGGCTCAAAAAGGAAATGACCTTCCTGTCAGTGCATTCAATGAACTTATTGACGGTACTTTCCCTGCCGGTTCTACCGCTTACGAAAAACGTGGTGTTGCCGTGAACATTCCGAAATGGATTCCTGAAAACTGTATTCAGTGTAATCAATGCTCACTGGTATGTCCTCATGCTGCCATCCGTCCGGTTGTGATGACAGACGAAGAGCTTAAAAATGCTCCCAAGAGTATGCAAACTGTCGAAATTAAAGCTCCCAAAGAATTGTCAGGTTTACATTTCCGCATACAGGTTTCTGCAATGGACTGCTATGGCTGCGGAAGTTGTGCCGATGTTTGTCCGGCCAAAACCAAAGCTTTGGAAATGAAACCTCTGGAAACTCAACTTCACGAAGCTGAAAACTGGGAATATTCGCAACATAAAGTTACCTATAAAGATGATCTGATTGACAAAACTGCTTCTGTAAAGAACAGTCAGTTTGCTCAGCCTTTATTTGAATTCTCAGGTGCCTGTGCAGGTTGCGGAGAAACTCCTTATATCAAAACTATTACTCAATTATTTGGAGAACAGATGATTATTGCCAATGCTACCGGTTGTTCTTCCATTTATGGTGGGTCGGCTCCTGCAACTCCTTATTGTAAAAATAAAAAATCAGGCTTTGGTCCCGCATGGGCAAACTCTTTGTTTGAAGATAATGCCGAATATGGATTGGGAATGGCTGTAGCAACTCGCCAAATGCGCGACCGCCTCGAACGTATCATGAAAGAGGCTATCGCAGAATGTAACTGCTGCTCTGCTGAACTAAAGGATTTATTCCGTGCATGGATTGATAATAGAGAAAATACGCTTGAAAGTAAAAAAATAGGAGATCAGATTATTCTTTTGGCTCAAAAATGCGATTGTAGCTATTGCAAACAGATTGTTGAATTGAAACACCATCTTGCTAAAAAATCACAATGGATTTTCGGCGGTGACGGCTGGGCTTATGATATCGGCTTTGGTGGATTAGACCATGTGTTGGCATCCGGCGAAAATGTAAATGTGCTTGTTCTTGATACCGAAGTGTATAGTAATACCGGTGGACAGTCTTCAAAAGCTACTCCTGCCGGAGCAGTTGCAAAATTTGCTACTTCCGGAAAGAAAATCCGTAAGAAAGACCTCGGCATGATTGCCAAATCCTATGGCTATGTTTATGTTGCTCAAGTGGCTATGGGAGCTAATCAGGCACAATATTTCAAAGCTATTAAAGAGGCTGAAGCATTCAATGGTCCTTCCATCATTATTTGTTATGCTCCTTGTATCAATCACGGTATTAAAGTCGGAATGGCTCATTCTCAACTTGAGGAAAAGAAAGCTGTAGAATGTGGCTACTGGCATCTTTGGAGATTTAATCCGGAACTTGAAGCAAAGGGTGAAAATGGTTTTATCTTAGATAGTAAAGAACCGGATTGGAGCAAATTCCAGGAATTTATTCTCGGAGAAGTTCGTTATGATTCTCTCAAGAAAACATTCCCAGAAGAAGCTGCCGAACTTTTCAAAGCAACTCAGGAAAATGCATTATGGCGCTATAACGGCTATAAGAAACTTGCTGAAGGAAAATAATTTTTTTTAAATTGTATATTTTTCAAGGGACAGAATTAATTCTGTCCCTTTTTAGTATTTACTTTTATAACCATTCTTCTTTCATAATTTCTCCTCGCAAACTCACTTGGATTAA
>JAGVVH010000031.1 GCA_019135895.1 Bacteroidota bacterium
ATCGGTTTAACAATCACCTTCGGTCGTTCCTTGCTATGACAAATTTAAAGTGAAACTTTTATGTATATTTAACCGTCTGTAAAAAAGTCCGATTAATAGGGGTCCAAACCACCGTTAATCCTAGTCTACATCATTCTTAAAGTACTGCAGAAAGAAAAATGGAGATCGACACAAAAAATTCTTGCTGGAATAGACTTAAATGATTTTGAGGTCTTTGAAAACGTTCAAATACAAACAAGTAGTTATTCACATTTTAAGGTAATCTCTGGAATTCCTCATAAGGGTAGATTGTTAGTCAATAATTCACGATTTATAGTTCTAACTGATAAAATACCTTCATTTCTTACTTACAATTCAACGTTACCTCTTGATATTAATTCCAATCAAAAAGATGTTCAATTTGAAATGAAGATCTGTAATTGGAAAGCAATCTTACTGACTTTAAAATCACAATCATCTGGCATCGGATTCTTTAAACGTGAATTACTAATCGAGACCAAAGACAGTAACGACTTTGAAAGACTAACAAAGTCATTAAATAACTGGTGCTAACAGGTCGGTATATGCAATTGGCTTTCCGTACCGCGAGAACTTACTGGCTAAAGAAGATCGCTAAGTGGTCGGCGGTACGGCCTGCCCCGGCTCCCGCCGGGGTCCCCCTAGTGGTGTCACGGTTTTTGCCAACGCGAGTATAAACAAAATAACATCATACTACTGCATCGCACCACGAGTGCAAAAACACGCGCCACCGCGACTCTGCGCCAACTGCACATACCGCCGAACGTTAGCACCAATTATACAACAATCCCGTGGAGAAATTTCATAACATATTAGAACCATTCTTAATAATCTCTTATTTTGCTAGTCCGATAATCCTGATTTTCATCGTTCTTAAAGTACTTCAGAAAGAAAAATGGAAAACGACTCAAAAAATCCTTGCTGGAATAGACTTCGCTGATTTTGAGGTCTTTGAAAATGTTCAAATCCAAACAAGTAGTTATTCACATTTCAAAGTAATTGCAGGAATTCCACAAAAGGGTAGATTGCTAGTTAATAGTTCACGGTTTATAGTTCTAACTGATAAAATGCCTTCATTTCTTACTTATAATTCAACCTTACCTCTTGAAATTAATTCCAATAAACAGTGCGGTCAATACGAAATGAAGATCTGTAATTGGAAAGCAATCTTACTGACTTTAAAATCACAATCATCTGGCATCGGATTCTTTAAACGTGAATTATTAATCGAGCCCAAGGACAATAATGACTTTGAAAGGCTAAAAAAATCATTAAATAACTGGTGCTAACAGGTCGGTATATGTCATTGGCTTTCCGCACCGCGAGAACTTTCTGGCTAAAGCGGACTGTTAAGTGGTCGGCGGTGCGGCCCGCCCCGGCTCCCGCCGGGGACCCCCTCCTGGTGTCACGGTTTTTGCCAACGCGAGAATGAAGTAATAACCGCTTAACCCTGCATCGCACCACGAGTGCAAAAACACGCGCCACCGCGACTCTGCGCCAACGCCACATACCGCCGAACGTTATAGCTAATGTTTATTTACTTTCAACCATTTTCTAACAATTGTGAAAAAAACTATGAAGTACCTGAGATCTGACACTAGTTGGGAATTCAACTCCAGGTTATCAAAAGATGATAATAAATGGCTGTACTACGGAGAGGGGTACAAACTAGCAATAGAGATATTAGAAAAACAAATTTTAGAAATAGATCGTACCCAACAAGACTTTTTAATATATCCTTTCTGTTATCTAATAAGACATTATATTGAATTGAGATTAAAAGAAATAATTGATGAGGGGAACAAGATTTTGGCAATCTCAACAAATCCATCAGAAGGCAAACACAATCTGGCAGTCTTATGGTCAAAATCACAGGAAACTTTGAAGTTGGTTTGGAAAGAAAATTATGTGGACGCACCGAAGGATGTGTTTAGATTCATTAATGAGATCCATACAATCGATATAAAGTCTGAAAACTTAATATATCCCATTGATAATAAACAAAACGACTCCCTTCATGAAAAAATATTTAATTTTAAAGTACTCTCTGAAGGGTTTATTCCTATAAAACATTATCTGGAAGGAATAGCAGATGGTTTGGCAGTTTTAAAGGATACAACATAGATCTTTTTCATTAGCTCCAGTTAATCAACAGGTGTTAACATATATTTCCTAAATGATCTTCCGCTATGATTAAAAACTACTATCAAATACTTGATATACATCCTGATACAAATCCTGAGGAAATAAAAAAAGCATTTAGAAAGAAAGCACTCAAATATCATCCTGATGTCTGTAAATTGCCAAATGCCAACAACCTATTTATTGAAGTATATGAAGCATTTGAAATATTGTCAGACTCGCAAAATCGGCTCCAATATGATAAAATATTGTTCGAACAAGAAAACGCAGTGGTTGAGGTAAAAAAACCTACAAACGACAACAATTTTAATATATGGATGAATAATGCAAAAACTAAGGCTGAAAAACACTCAAAAATGAAATATGATGAGTATAAACGGTCTGCCTTTTATGAAATTTTTGAAACCACTAGAAAGACAATTTCAATTGGCTGCATTGCCTCCTTTGCCATAATATGGATTCTGGGATTATACGGTTTTTTCGTAGGTTTAAGCCAACTACTTAGACAAGAAAGAGACGATTACAGCTTTGTAATGGGATTAGTTATATTTATTCTGCCAGCCATTCCTCTCATTATAGCCTTAAAAAATAAATTTAAGAAAACCTGAATAAATAAAATTCCCTGGAAGACGTCCTGTAAATAAACACTAGCTATAACAGGTCGGTATATGTCATTGGCTTCTGTGCCGCGAGAATCTTCTGGTCAATATGAAAGACCGTTAATGGCGGCACAGGCTGCCCCGGCTCCCGCCGGGGACCCCCTCTTGGCGTCACGGTTTTTGCCAACGCGACAATAGACAAAACAACATCATAACCCTGCATCGCATCTAGAGTGCAAAAACACGCGCCACCGCGACTCTGCGCCAACGCCACATACCGCCGAACGTTAGCTTTAAGTCTGAGTCTGCATTGATATCATTAGCGCAACCATCTGGAGTATTTTTTCATCATTATTATGTAAAACACTTTATCAAATGGATAGCAAATTAAAATCATTGATATTCATAAGCCTTAGTTTCTTTATTTATTCCTGTAATAAAGTTGAGGATAAGGAACCTAATTTCTACAATAATGAATATCGTATAGGTCTATGGATTACTCCTGATAAGCGTGACACATTAGAGTTTATTGACTATGAAAGCTTAGTAAGAAAGGGCCATTTTTTTGTTCATGAAGAATATTTGTACAGGATTGATGGAGAATATCTTTACGTAAGGCTACTTTCTTCTCCAGACGAATATGGCCATAAGATTATGACAGCTGAACAAAATATGGTAACTCTATTTAATATGTACTTCACAACTGGATTCGGAGATAATTCAGGAACATATTTCAAAAACAAACAATAAATAACCTAAAGCTAACAGGTCGGTATATGTCATTGGCTCTTCCGCACCGCGAGAATCTTCTGGCTAAAGAGGATCGTTAAGTGGTTGGCGATGCGGCCTGCCCCGGCTCCCGCCGGGGACCCCCTAGTGGTGTCACGGTTTTTGCCAACGCGACAATAAACAAAACAACATCATAACCCTGCATCGCACCACGAGTGCAAAAACACGCGCCACCGCGACTCTGCGCCAACGCCACATACCGCCGAACGTTAGGCCACATACCGCCGAACGTTAGGTGCAATTAGAAGACACTCCAAATGAAAAAATGGCTGATCATTATACTTTCAATTTTTACATTGAATTCTCATTCGCAAATCAAGTATAATAAAGATGCATTTATTGATTCTGAACAAGTGCCGACATTTCCAGGTAGAACCGATTCGATTTGGTGTTTCCTAGAGAGCAATTTTAATTATGATATTTTGAATGCGTGTAATGACAAAAACAAATATGTTATAAGATTTATAGTAGACACTACTGGTACAGCAACAGATTTTGGGTTTGTACCTGGTTATCCTCCATTAGTTTACGAATCATCATGTTTAAATGCCAACGATAGTATTATGCGATCAGAAATACTACGAGTTCTTAAAATGATGCCTAAATGGGAACCTGGCTACTTATGGGGAAAGAAGGCAACTGTTTGGTTCACAATACAAATTCCCACCCCTTATACCGATTTTAAATGCCAAAACAAAGACGATTGAATACAGTACTATATTTCTGATAATTAACTAACTGCACCTAACAGGTCGGTATATGCAATTGGCGCTCCGCACCGCGAGAATCTTCTGGCTAAAGAGGACCGTTAAGTGGTCGGCGGTGCGGCCTGCCCCGGCTCCCGCCGGGGTCCCCCTCCTGGTGTCACGGTTTTTGCCAACGCGAGAATAAACAAAACAACATCATGACCCTGCATCGCACCACGAGTGCAAAAACACGCGCCACCGCGACTCTGCGCCAACTGCACATACCGCCGAACGTTAGGCAACATTTAGAGCGAAACTTCTAATATTCAATAAAGTATGAAAAAATGGCTTATCATCGCAATTCTACTATTTGGTATAGCTTGTACAGATGATTATAGCTTTAAGCATAAAATCCAAGACAAAGATTTTGTCTTAATGTCCAAGAAAGAGTCTCCAAACGGCGCTCTTGTGATAATTGAATATCAATTTGATACTGGAGCATTTGGTTACTCTAGGGTATTTTGGGCAATATGTCCAAATAAGAAATTAAACGACTTGAACATTGAAAAATATTTATTGCCTGATGGTTATAAAGCATTAGACTGGACAGAACAGAGCGAAGCTATACTCGAGAAATGGGAACCATATTATTTTAAATCCAAAATAGTTAACCTAAATTCTGGGGAAATTTTTAATGGTGTCAGAATAATAATAAAATAAACGTTGCCTAACAGGCGGTATATTTCATTTGCTTGTCACAATTTTTGCGTCGTCCCTATAACACGATGTATATATTGAGAGCTTTGTAATTCCCAGCATGTTTTTCGTAGCGGCGCGATAGTTGGAAACACGAAAAGAAACATTTTAATAGCGCCGCGATGAGCAAAAATTGCGCCAGCCCTTCGCAAGCTCAGGGCACGCAAACAAAACATACCGCCGACCGTTACCTGCAAGGCTAAAACACTAGAACTATGATACTTTTTGATTATATCTACTATCGTATATATTACCAGTACAAAGTCCGATGGAATGAATCTATACCTGGTTTGTATGCTTTGTATGCTTTGTTGATTTTATCATTTGCGCAGTTGGCTAATCTTAATTCTCTACTTTTTGCTTTGAGTATATACTTTGATAAAATGTTACCAAGAGAGTACGCAATTGCAATCAGCTGTATTGTACTAATATTGAATGTCTTTCGGTATAGAAATAAAAAATATAACATTCTTAATTCAAGATGGGAAAACGAAAATCAAGATAAAAGGGAGACTAAAACTGGGCTAATTGTATTTTACATTGGATTATCAGTATTCCTGTTTTTTTATAGCGCTGTGAAGTTTGGAAAGCATTTTGCAACTTGATTAATTCACATATTTCTTAAACTTTGACATTATCTATATTTTAAATTTATACCATAAATACTCAGATGAAAATAACAAAGCCCAGCAGGTAACAGGTCGGTATATGTCATTGGCTTCTCCGCACCGCGAGAATCTTCTGGCTAAAGAGGACTGTTAGGTGGTTAGCGGTGCGGCCTGCCCCGGCTCCCGCCGGGGGCCCCCGCTGGTGTCACGGTTTTTGTCAACGCGAGAATAAACAAACAACATCATAACCCTGCATCGCACCACGAGTGCAAAAACACGCGCCACCGCGACTCTGCGCCAACGCCACATACCGCCGAACGTTAGTAACAATAGCGAAAATTTTCAATAGAAGGTTAAGTGCTCGTATTCCAAAATTGGGGGGCCAGCATCTCCTCTCGCTGCGAAGAGACTCGCCACCCAATGAGAACCCATCTACCACGATACGCGAATCACCCCAACTCAGCTGCACTCCTCCGCTTGCTGGGCTTTCTGCCAGTAGTTGCATAGACATGGGGGCCTGTTCAACTGCACTCAAGCGAGTTCCTTTCTGTTTCTTGAATGAATCAGTAGCGCTACAGTTCCTAACAGGTCGGTATATTCCATTTGCTTGTCATGGTTTTTGCAGGTTTTCTGCAATGTCACAGGATAGAAACCAATTTAACATTCTCAATATTTTGTAATTGGCGGCGGGACAGTATAGTAATCAGAAAGAAGAAAAGAGTGCGCCGCGAGTGCAAAAACCACGCCAGCCCCTCCCCGGTGGTCGGGGCCCGCAAACGTAACATACCGCCGAACGTTAGCAACAATTTTGAGACTACATGATTGACTTCTATTTTGGACAAAAAGGTAATTACTTTTGGTGCGAGACACATGAACTCAATCTAAGAGAATTCATAGAAAAATACCCAAGATTATTTCTGGGGAAATTCTTAATCATAACATGCTTTGATGGTAGTAAATACATTCCAAGTGAAGAAGAATTAAAACTTGGTTGGAGAAATATTGGGTCATATACATATACAGAAGTGATCTCTGAAAACACTCTTCAAAAAAGACTTTCAGATAACTATGATCAATGGATATTACTAAATGAGAAAAAGTTAATTGACCCATTAATTCCTTTTGTTAATTACACTTACTTTTCTCTAATAGATTGGGAATCAGAATTTACCCATTTAGAATGTGATGAAAAAGAATATATTAATAAGTACAAATTGGAACGAAAAATACTTGTTGATCAATTCTGGGAACAATTAGAAAGTCTAAATCCAGAAGCATTTGTATCTGATGGGAGCAAGCTGATTTATGTTACCAGTAATATTCATGAAATTAATACAATAAAAAACAGTTGCTAACAGGGCGGTAAATGCAACTGCCTTCGGCACCGCGAAAACCTTGTAGCCACCACGAAAGATTTGTAATGGCGGTGCCGGCTGCCCCACTGTCGCGGGGACTCCCACTTGGTGTCACGGTTTTTGCCTACCCCGAAAACCTTGTAACGAAAAGAAAAATACTACATACCACCACGAGTGCAAAAACACGCGCCACCGCGATTCAGCGGCAGCAGCACTTACCGCCAAACGTTATGCACCATTTTAAAAACCGACAGACTACTAATTATGTTAAAATTATTTAATAAGAAACTACCTCACTGTGATGACTTATTTGTAAAGTTCTTTAGCCTTTGGTATCCTTCTTTAGCCTTTGGTATCCCAGGGAAGACAGACCTAAAATAACCCGACCGGATATGTTCGTAATATCTGGATTCGAAGGAAAAACTCTCGACCTTGACGACCTGCAATATTTACCTGACGAACTTTTAAACAAGACAAAAAATCAAATCAGCACAATAACTAATGCGGCCTTGCAAGATTATCAAAATATAATTAAATCGGATAGACTTGATTTTAATGTCTTAGATGCAGTGGATAAGTTTTACGATAGACAAAAGATTGCAGAGATAATAAAATTAAGTGACCCTAAGGATTTTTCGAATCTATACTTAGTTTCAGTATGCGAATTTGGTGCTACACTGGGACAATTATTTAACAACCTTGATGGATTTGGCTGGCTTTATTCTTATCCATACTTTCATTCAATCATTGTCCACCAAGAGACGGGATTTGGTATTACTGTTTTTGATTGGGCCATTAAGAAATTCAGTGAATATGGCGTAGATGATGGATTTGTCGCTAAACTTCACGCCGCGGTTGAAGGAATAAATGATTATAGAAATAAAAACGGTGCATAACAGGTCGGTATATGCAATTGGCGCTCCGCACCGCGAGAACTTTCTGGCTAAAGAGGACCGTTAAGTGGTTGGCGGTGCGGCCTGCCCCGGCTCCCGCCGGGGACCCCCTGGTGGTGTCACGGTTTTTGCCAACGCGAAAATAAAGTAATAACCGCTTAATCCTGCATCGCACCACGAGTGCAAAAACACGCGCCACCGCGACTCTGCGCCAACTGCACATACCGCCGAACGTTAGGCTCAATTATAGGCTAATATGTTAATCCTTACCAAAATACAACAAGCCAAATATATTGATGACATGTATGATAACGAGTACTTGTATTTCACAAGCCTCAAAAACCTCCGAAATGTGGATTCAGATCATACTGGTAGATTCGATCCAAAAGAACTCAACATGTCAAACATACAGTTAAAAACATTGACATTAAAACCAGAAAACGGAAAAGAAATTCTTCTACACAAGTTTATGGGCTTCAATGCTCAATTAATGGAATCAATAAGTGATCCAAAAATTAATTGCTGTTCTTTACATAGAATGCAAATAGAACCTGGTAAACCGCCTTCAACTTTTAATGAAAATCTATGGAACCTTGGAGATAAAGCTATACTGATCTATGACTGGGTAAAGTTTTTTAAAATTCTAGACAAGTCTATTCTAAAACAAGGCCTTCAGTTTTCAAGAAATAAGGTTACCTATTATGACCCAAAAAATTTTGATGGAAATATATCTCTTCACCATAAAGATCACAAGTATAGCTGGCAAAATGAATACCGAATTTTAATCTCACCGACAGATAATCAACCTATAAAAGTTCAAATACCTGGGCTTAAAAAAATCAGTTGGGTAATTGAATCCATATTTCTAGATATCATTAGAATAGAAATAAATAACTGAGCCTAACAGGTCGGTATATGTCATTGCCTCTCCATGGCGCGATAATTTTGTGACTAAAGAAGGAAAATATGTAACTGGCGCCACGGCCTGGCCCCGCTGCCGCGGGGCACTCCCACTGTGGTGTCACGGTTTTTGCCAACGCGATAATTTTGTAATCGAAAAGTTTATCCCAGCACCACAGTATGCCTGCAAAAACACGCGCCACCGCGATGCTGAGGCAACGCCACATACCGCCGAACGTTATAGCCAATGCTGATACGCTATCAACTCAACTAATTGAATTTAACCCCCAAGTAAAAGACTTATTATAGGTGCTTTACAAAATTGTTGAAAAATACTTGTCTTTTTCGTGTCACAAATTGACTAGTTCAGACACGTACTAGAAATGAAACAATACTAACTGCCTCAAATCTTAATTTAATATGAGAACAAATCCCATCCTAATCCCAGTACTCTTTGTTATATTAACTTGCTGTTGTAAAGATCCTGTAGATCAAGAAACAGGAAAGTCAACCGCTGTATTTAATCCTTTAAAGACATATGGTACATTAGTTGATATCGATGGCAATATTTATAAAACTATTACAATCGGTGAACAAACTTGGATGGCCGAAAATCTACGAACCACCCATTATCAAAATGGAGACCCAATTCCTAATGTAAAAAATCCTTCAAGTTGGGGAAGTCTTGCTACAGGCGCTTACTGCACCTATAATAACACAACCAATCCAGATAGTATTGCGACGTTTGGATTTCTTTATAACGGATTTACCATTGTTGACAATCGAAATATTGCACCAAAAGGTTGGCATGTGCCCACTGATGAAGATTGGGATAAGCTTCAGACATTTGTTGCTGAAGGAGAAGCAGAAACTACCTCCACAGGAAATGGAGTAGCTGGAGGAAGACTTAAGGAAGCTGGTGACCTTCACTGGGGATTTGCAAATCATGCAGATAATAGAAGCGGATTCACTGCCATGCCTGGTGGTCAAAGGAGTGTATCAAACACGGGGATTGAAATTATTGGCACTTTTCAATATATAACATATTTTGGGTGCTACTGGTCTTGCACTTCTGTTTATCCCAATAATTTACTTGTCCGATTAATGGTTCCTGACTTTGTTGGAATTTCAAGAGGGCAACTTTATTTGTCATATGGGAATTCCATTAGATGCGTTAAAGACAATTGACTTCAAGTTTATTCTTCCAAAATAATAACTAAACCGCACAAAAAATGAAAAAAACCATCATTCTCTCAATAACAATGCTATTCTTGATTTTTCAACATGGCATTACTCAAAATTTAACGACAACTGTCACTGGAGCAAAAGTAACAGGGAATTTAATTTATCCTCTTAAGGCAACTGGTAGCCTGCAGTTTACAGTTAAAGTAAAGAATAACGAAACTGCTCCTAATGGAAATACATACTCAGTATCCATTGATAAACCTGGAATGTTTCCATTTGATAGCTGGGTTGCAATAGATTACAATTCACAAAGTATCGCGCCACAAGAAACAAAGAGCTATCTGCTTACTTTAACTATTCCTCCTGATCAAGCAGATAACGATTATTTATTACCAATTAATTTAACTGCCAATCTCTCTGGTGTTCAACATCCTGTTTCCGGAAAATTAATGACTATTATAGTCGATAATTCCCAACCTGATTTTTCAGTAATTAACTCAAGTTGCTATTTATAAAATTGTTCTAGAGATCGCATAACCAAAAATGAATATCACCACTTTCAGCAAAAATCCGAACTCAGTTACAGCGTGGATTTTCTTCGGT
>JAGVVH010000245.1 GCA_019135895.1 Bacteroidota bacterium
TCGGTTCTATATTGAAGCCAAAACTGATGAATTATCAACCCGTAAAGCCGGGATAAGTCGTTCAACTATTATATATGATGTTAAAATAAATGAGAAAAGGAATTTGCCGGAAAATTCAATACTTGACTTAAGAACTCAGTCCTTTTGTAAAATAAATACTTGCTTTTATTTTAATATTCTTCCAAATTCATATGACTTAACATTTTTTGATGCTACAGCATTAAAAAATATAAGAACACTTGAGGATGAGCCTTTTAAAAAATACATGCTTGATAAAAGAGTTAAAAAAGATGAGTTGGTTGTAGTATTCAATAAAAAAGAGAAGAAAGATAGCTATTGTTTCTTTTCGGTATATTCTCGCGAAAGAATTGGAACTGGTCAATTTGCTTTGGCAATTCTTGTAAATATTTTCTGCGGTTTCTTATTGTTTATTCCAGCTTATCGTAAAACCTTCTCACCTGCATTACCATTATCTAAGATTTGGGGAGAATTACCAATTGAAATTTTTATAACTTTTGTTGTAGCATTTTCAATGTTGATTTATTTTATATGGCCAAAAATATCTCCTTTTTTCATGAAACTATGGATGTGGTTAATGTCTAAATTCAAATTTAAAAAATGAGGTGTATCTTTTGCAAGATAAATTCTATAGATACTATAAGTATTTAGCATGTAATACCTGAATCTTTAGGAAATAAAGAACATGTATTACCCAAAGGTGCAGTATGTGATAAGTGCAATAATTATTTTGCAACTAAAATTGAAAAAGAACTCCTTGATTTCCCATATTTTAAAAGCCTAAGGCATAGAAATCGCATACCGAGTAAGAAAAATCGAATTCCAATTGAAAAAGCATTCATCTTACATCAAAAAGGTGATTGGGTTGATTTAATAGTTGATAAAGAAGGCATCTCAATTAGTATTGACAATCCTATTGTGATTGACCTAATTAAGTCAAAAAAAGTTAATCAGATGATAGTTCCAATAATACCTGAACCAGAAAAAAGAAATCTCATTCTTTCAAGATTTCTAGCCAAAACAGCATTGGAATATTTAACACTTAGATTGTGTGAGTGTGAAGGATGGAATGAAGAAATTGTTGATAAAACGGAATTAGACCCTATCCGAAATTTTGCTAGATTTGGAATAGGTAGTTATTGGGAATATCATCAGAGACGTATATATAATGAAGATGCTCGATTTATTGACTCAACTTCTAAACATTCAGAACCCTATGAGATACTCCATGAAATGGATTTACTCTATACGGATAACAATATTCTATATTTTATAGTAGCTATTATGGGTATTGAATATGCAATTAATTTAGGTGAATCTGAAGTTAGTAGTTATATAAATTGGCTCACAGAAAACAACAATAAGTCTCCTTTATATATTGTTTCTGAAAATCAAATAAAAAAAGATGAAGGTACTTCTGGATACTAATATTGTAATACACAGAGAAGCCAGCCGGATTCTAAATGTAGATATAGGAGTCCTTTTTAGATGGCTAGATAAAGGAAAGTATATTAAATGTGTCCATCCGATTACAATCCAGGAGATTGAGAAGAATAGCAATCAGGAAACAGCAAAAACCCTTGGAGTAAAACTTGAAAGTTACGAAGTGTTAAAAACCACTTCGCCTTTATTGCAGCAAGTTATTGCCGTTTCAGATTCAATTGATGTAAACCAAAATGATAAAAATGATACAATTCTGTTAAATGAGGTTTACTGTGAAAGAATAGAATTTCTGATTACTGAAGATAAAAAAATACACAGAAAGGCTGAATTACTTGGGATTTCGGATAGAGTATTTAAAATTGATTCATTCCTTGAAAAAGTAGTTTCTGAAAATCCTGATTTGGTTGATTACAAGGTTCTTTCTGTAACTAAAAAACTTTTTGGTGAGATAAATTTATCCGATTCATTTTTTGACAGTTTTAAAGAGGACTATAAAGGATTTGACAAATGGTTTCTTAAGAAATCAGATGAAATCGCATATGTTACAACTAACAAGGGAAATATTTTATCTTTTTTATTTTTAAAAGTCGAAGGTAAAGAAGAAAATTACTCAGATATTACACCAATTTTCACGCCAAAAAAAAGACTTAAAATAGGTACTTTTAAGGTAATAAGCAATGGTGTCCGTTTAGGTGAAAGATTTATAAAAATAATTTTTGATAATGCTATTCAATATAATGTTGACGAAATTTATGTAACAATATTTGATAAGCGAGAAGAACAAAAAAGACTAATCGGGCTATTAGAAGATTGGGGATTTTTTTTACATGGGACAAAGATAACTGAGAATGGAGTAGAATTGGTTTATGTTAGAGATTTTTCACCGAAATTTGATAGTACAAATCCTAAATTGACTTTTCCTTTTATATCAAAGAATTCAAATATTTACATGATTCCAATTTATCCAGATTATCATACAGAACTTTTACCAGATTCAATACTAACAACAGAGTCTCCTTATGATTTTGTAGAAAATCAACCACACCGCAATGCAATTAGTAAAGTTTATATTTCGCGTTCATTTGAGCGAGATATCAGTAAGGGGGATATTATAGTATTTTATAGAACGGCCGCTAAAGACAGGTCTGCTTATTATAGCAGTGTCATCACAACAATTGCTATTGCGGAGGGAAAAATTATTGATATTTTTGATGAAAATGATTTTATTTTAAAATGTCGAAAAAGAAGTGTTTTTAGTGATGAGGAATTAAGAAAATGTTGGAATCGGAATCCTAAATATAGACCATTCATTATTAACTTTTTGTATACTCATTCATTTTCAACAGGAAAAAGAATTAATAGACAAAGACTTCTAGAATTAGGAGTAATTTCAGGAACAAAAGATGAATTGAGGGGTTTAAAAAGAATATCAAAAGAACAATTTGAGTTAATTTTAAAAGAAACAGAAACGAATGAAAGTCTTATTGTCGATTAAGCCAGAATATGCCGAGAAGATTTTTGAGGGAACAAAAAAATATGAATTTAGACGTTCAGTATTTAAAAATAGAAACGTTAAAACAGTTGTTGTTTATGCATCTTCTCCCGTACAAAAAGTTATTGGTGAATTCGATATTGAACATATCATAAATGATGACCTTCACAGGTTATGGAGTATAACTAAAGAATTCTCTGGTATCTCAAAAGATTATTTCTTTGAATATTTTAATAATAAAGAAAAAGGGTATGCAATAAAAATTAAAAAAACGAGACGATATGATAAATTACTATCTCTCAAGAATGATTTTAATGCTAAACCACCTCAATCCTTTATGTATTTGGAGGAATGTTTGGTTTGACCCATCGCACACAGCCAAGCACAATTGCAATTCGCACAAGCCAACGCACGACCAAAAATTGCAATAGAGCTTGTCTGTCTGCCAACACTTTTTTGCCGACCCTAAAAACCAATTTTTTCGGAAACGGCAGTGCTTTAATTTGACTGATTAAAAACCGTAAAAGACTGATAATTATCTGATAATAAATAAAGCCCAGCATACAACACATGGTATAGTGCATGCGGGTTTCATCGGTATGCGAGCGTTTGTGTCTCGTAAAAAAAAGTCGGTGTAAACTGATAGGGTTTCGATTCGTAATCCCGCACGACACCATACCATTAACCGTTAGGGCCAATAGCGGCTCATGTAATTGAAAATGTAGCTATGTGCGTTTATCACATCTATATGGGGGGCCAGCTGAACATCTCGCTGCAAAGTGACTCGCCAACGCGCCGC
>JAGVVH010000394.1 GCA_019135895.1 Bacteroidota bacterium
AACATCCTGTTGGCGTTTGCGGTGATGAGATGAACGAGGAATTTGAGCGACTTATCGAGCATCATTGCCAGTGGATTTCGGACGAGGTTAAGAATTTCCGGCACTCGGATATTTGCCGAATTAACTACTGCATCGGGTGGGCCAATGACCTCCTTAAACTGCTGGAGGACAAGGAAGAGGAATTGGAGGGCATGAACTGATGCTCGGAAGCCACCCCGAATTGTTTTCGCCCTACGGCAGGATGAAAGAACAGGAATCTTACGATAGAGAATGGAGGAAGCAAATGGAAATCACACAGGGAATCGTAACCAAAATAAGCACAACAAAAGATCAGTGCGTCAGACTTGTAATCGACATCGACAAAGCCTACGCCGAAAAGGTGAATCTGCTGAAGTGGCAGGATCAGAAAGTTTCCGTGCAGTGCGACGAGGTGGAGAATGGCTGAACACGCAAAGGAAAGCGGCCATTGGTATGATCCGAAAACCGGTGAGCCACGTTATACACTAATAAGAAAGGTGAAATAAAAAACACTACTTTACGACAGGCCAGAGTAAGTGGATGGGTTCCGTCAGTAACCACCATCATCGGATGCGCCTCATCACCTGCACTTATAAACTGGAAAATAGATCAGGCCATCCTGTCCGCCTTAACGCTCGGACGCTTGGAAGAAGAAACCGAAAAAGAATACCTCGACCGGATCAGGGCCGACGCACAGGAACAGGCAAGGAAAGCGGCTGAACGAGGGACGCAAATACACTCATGGGTGCAAGAGGGATTTGAGAGCAAGGCTATACCGCCTGAAGGCCAGGAATTTTTTACATCGGCTTACCTTGCCTTATCACAAGCGACAAAAGTTAATAGTTGGATATGCGAAAAATCATTTGCGACCGAAAAATACGGTGGCAAGTGCGACCTGCACAACGACAAGTATCTGCTCGATATTAAAACTACCGACAAGCAAGTTGATGACCTGAAACTTTGGGAATCACATTATATGCAGTTAGCGGCCTACCGTTTTGGTTTGGATGTTCCTGAAGCTAAATGCGGCATACTCTGGATTAACTCCGTGACCGCCGAATCAAGGCTGGTGTGGGCTGAAGAGGATGAGTTAGATAAAGGCTGGAAAATGTTTTCAGCGTTACTCGATTATTTTTACGCAAAAACGGGATTGGAGGTTTGAGATGGAAAACGCAGTAGTTGTCAAAGAAGATATGGTGATTTCCCCGGATGATATTAAGAAGTTCATTGCGCCCAACGCCAAAGAGCTTTTCATGTTCATGGGGATTGCCAAGTCCTACGGGTTGAATCCCCTCAAACGCGAGGTGCATTTCGTGAAATACGGCAACGCCCCGGCCTCTATCATTGTTGGATATGAAATATATCTGAAACGTGCTGAACGCACCGGGAAGCTGGACGGGTGGAAGTGCTGGATTGAAGGCGACAAAGCCATCATTGAAATCAAGCGCAAAGACCAGTCTATTCCTATTAAGTGGGAAGTTGACCGGAAAGAGTTTGACAAGCAGCAATCCACTTGGAAAGCCATGCCTAATTTCATGCTAAAAAAGGTTGCTATTGCACAGGGTTTCCGGTTGGCGTTTCCCGATGAACTCGGAGGGTTGGCGTTTCCCGATGAACTCGGAGGCCTGCCCTACCTTGCCGAAGAGCTACCGGCCACGGCGCACATTACCTCTGAAAGCCTCGGTAAGGACGTTGTGGACGTAAAACCAGAAATGCCGCCGCCGTCCCTTCCCCGTCAGTATGAAGAGCCGCCGGAAAGCCTCGGACAAGAACCGCCGAAAGACTACGACGAAACCTTTGTCAAAATTGAGAAAGTCGAATCCAAAATAGGAATGACCAACGGCAAACCGTGGAAAGCCTTTTTTATCACAACAGCGACGGGCGAAAAGCTAGGCACGTTTTCGGAAACCCTAGCCGACCTCGCCTCGACATACGCCAAAGAGGGGAAACTTGTCCGGCTGAAATCCAAGCCGTCAAAGAAAGGCAGGGAAGTCGTAAGCATTGAGGATGATGCCGCATGAACGTGAATCTCTACACGGATG